>NZ_DASZKT010000125.1:0-45731 GCF_035552695.1 Actinospica sp. | reverse complement strand
TCTGGTCGGCCACGCGCCGCCGCTCGATCGGGGCGGGAACCGGCGTTGCGGGCATGGTCACGGCCTTCCTGGCTCGGGCATTCACCTACGCGACATTAACCTCCCTGGTAGGTCCGCGCAAGTGCGGTGCGCAAACCTACTCAATAGGTTAGTCTCCGTGAACACGGGCAGTTGAGACGGCGAGAAAGGAGGCGGCCCCCGATGGGCAGGCCGCGCCGCCGACGGTTCGTTCCACCGGCGGCGACGGGCAGCGGTTCGGATATTCAGCGCAGTGGTGCACTGGCGATTCGGCAGAGCGCGTCCCGTCCGGCGTCAAATGGCTAAAAAAGCCATTCCGCGCAACGGATGAACGTGGATAGCGGTATGGCAGATCTCGTTTTCCTGCCCACGATTTGATCATTCGTGATGAAGGGGCTAAGTCCCTGGTGGCAGGGCACGTTAATGAGCGGTCCACTGTTGCACCCGCGCGTTCGTAGACCGCCGAGAACCGGTCTACTTTTTAAAGAATAATTCATCGATGTATCACGGTCCTCATGCGGAGCGTAGCGAAGATTCTGCTTAGTCTTTGAAAGGAGATCAATGATGATCCTCTCTCCCCAGAACCATGTCCAGCAGCCGAGCCCGAACCGGTTGTCGGCGAGGCGGAAGCGCGGATGGCTCGCGTCCGCCGGGCTGGCGTCCGCGATGGTGCTCGCCGCCTCCGGCACGGCCACCGCGGCGACGGCCCCGCCCACCGGCGGCGCTCCCGTGTCCGGGCCGGCGGCCGGGGGCGCGACGGGCATCATCGACGCCACCTCCGCCGCGGGCTTCACCATGAAGACGGCGACCGGCGTGGAAGTGACCGTCGACGAGACCTCATCCACCAAGACCGTCAACGGGCCGGCGAGCGCCGTGCGCGTGGGCACCAGCGTCCTGGTCCTCGGGGTGGTCTACATCGCGACCATCGATGCCACCACGGTCGAGGTGCAGCGCCACGGCGACGGCGGAGCCGCGGCTGCCGCGGCGGACGGGGTGGTTCCCTTCCAGCCGGGTGTGCCGTCGCCGGTGAAGTCGGTCGGCACCATCCCGGCCGCCTACACCGAGGGTGTGGGCACGCTCGTCAGCGGCACGGCGGCGGACAAGGCGGTCGAGGCCGCGCAGGTCCTGTTCCCCGGCGGTGTCGTCGACCGCGTGGTGCTGCTGAGTGACGGCAGCTACGAGGTCCACAACAGCAGCGTCAACTGGCCTCACCACGTCTTCGTCACCGCGCACTTCAAGGTGCAGGGCGCCGAGTAACCACCGCTGCCGCCTCCCGGCCCCTGGCCGGGAGGCGGCAGCGACCCGGCTCGGGTGAGCTGCCCGCCGATTCCTCTCGGCGTCCTCCGGCTCTGATTTGAGTCTTCGCGTCCTAACCGGTCAAAGGAGCCCGATGTCCTCTCCCCACCCCCGCACGCCCACGTCCGCCGCCGGACGCTCGCGCCGCAGCGTGCTGCGCCAAGCCGCCTCGCTGGCACTCCTCGGACCCGCGCTGACGGCCCTCGGCGGCACGAGTGCGGCCGCCGCCACCGCGAGTGCCGGCGCGTCGCTCGACTTCGAAGGAGTCACGCTCAAGGTTCTCTGCAACACCCCGCACCTGACCATGTACACCAACTTCCTGGCCCCGGCCTGGCAGCAGTTGACTGGTGGCACGCTGCAGACGACGGCTGTCAACTACACCCAGTTGGCGGGGACGATCATCCAGGACGTGCAGAGCGGGACCGGCGAATTCGACTGTTTCGATTACTACTACTACCTGCTGGGGGAGATCGCGCACGCCGGAGCACTGGTTGACCTGACCAGCTGGATCGCCACGCAGAGGGACCTCGACACCAGTGACTTCCTGCAGTCCCGCTACGACCCGTACACGCTCTACCGGCACCAGCGCTACGGCCTGCCGTACGACGGCGACCAGCACCTGGTCTTCTACAACCAGGAACTGCTCGGCACCTACGGGCTCAAGCCCCCGACGACGTGGGACGAGTACGACGCCGCCGCCAAGACGATCACCGAAGGCGGTGGCGGTGCGTACTACGGCGCCGTCGTGACGGGCGAGCCGGACCCCATCGTGCTGGGTCCCCCTTTCATCAACCGGCTGGTCGGCTACGGCGGCGACCTCGTCGACCGCTCGGGCCGACCGACCCTCACCACGGACGCCGCGCTGGCGGCCGCCCAGCACCTGATCGACATCGCACCGTACGCGGTGCCCACGCCCACCTCTACCGGCTTGGGCACCGCCACCACCTCCTTCATGGCGGGTCAGGCCGCCCTGGTGGAGACCTGGGCGGACGAGGCGCACAGGTTCGCCGACCCTACGCAGTCGAAGATCGTCGGAAAGTTCGGCGCGACGGCGCTGCCACTCGGCGGGGGCAACACCCGCCGCCGCACACCGCTCGACGGGGGCTACGGCCTCGGCGTGTCCGCCGCCTCCAAGAACCGGGATGCGGCGCTGGCGTTCATCAAGTGGGCGACCGGCACCGACGAGATGCTGCTGGAGACCACCCAGAAGAACAGCGCCATCGATCCCAATCGCGGGAGCGTGCTGAACTCCTCCGCGTACTCCGCGTACGTCGCGAGCGCTCCAGTCCCCTTCGACCTGATTCGGGCTGGACTCGTCGGCACGCCCATGGTCTGGCCCAACGGTCCCGCCGACCCCGCCAACCTGCAGGGTCTCGTCAACCAGCTGGCCCTGGCGATCGAGGGCAAGCAGAGTGCCGGCACGGCACTGCAGAACGCGCAGCAGGCCTGGACCTCGTAGGGCCGCGGCCCCGGCAAGGGCGCGAGGGTGCGGCAGAGGCCGGGAGATGGAGATCGCGGCCGCTCGATCTCCACAGCGCGAGAGTCCGGACACGGTGCGCCGGTCCGGACTCTCGCGCTGTGGAGCCGAGGAGGCTGTGGCACCGAGGAGGCTACGCCGCGCCTTTCGTAGGGTGTTCCGACGGCCGCTTCGATGCGTTGTCATGTGGCGGGGGTGCTTCGCTGCGGGACTTCCACCAAGCGCGGCCCGGTGGCCGTCATGCCCGATGTGACGATGCCGTTCAACTCGTCGAGATGCTCGATCCGCTCGGCCCGCCCGGCGTCCGCGTCGTCATCCTGACCAGCTTCGGCGAACTCGCCAGGGTGGGCAAAGCCATCGAAGTCGGCGTCGCCGGCTACCTGGTCAAGGACGCCGCGCCGGATGAGATCGTCGCGGCCATCCGCGCCGCCGCCAAAGGGGAGATGCACCTCGACGGCGCCGTCACCCGCCGGCTGACCCGGCAGATGCTGGTGCCGTCGGACGGCCTGATGAGGCTTTCCGCGCGTGAGCGGGACATTCTCGTGCTGGTGGCCGCGGGTAAGTCGAACCGGCAGATCGCCGACGAACTGACCATCAGCGAGCGCACCGCACGCACCCACGTTAGCAACATCCTGACCAAGCTCGATCTCAGGTCGCGGACCCAGGCGGCGCTCCTGGCCATCCAACAGGGCATCGCCCCGCTGCTCATGGCCTGAGCACGGCGGACGCGTCGCAGTCTCATATGTCCAGCACGAGCCGCGGGCCACGGGCGCGGGAGCAGCAGATCATCATAACCTTGCCATACTGCCGTTCCCGTGGCCTGAGTACGAAGTCGCGATGATCCGCGGTGCCTTCCAGCACAGGGGTTTCGCACACTCCGCAGGTACCGACCCGGCATTCGGCTTCGGCATAGATGTCGGCCCGCTCCAGGGCGTCGAGAATCGTGACGCCCGGCGGGACCTGGACGGTCACCCCGGACTGCGCGCATTCGACCTCGAATGCCGTGTCGGCCGCCGGGTCCGCCGGCGGTGGAGCGAACCGCTCCACGTGCACGGAGCCGGGCGGCCATCCGGCACAGCGTTGCTCGACCGCGCGCAGCAGCGATTCCGGGCCGCAGCAGTACACGTGGGTTCCCGGTTCGGGGGCCCGCAGCAGCGCGTCGAGGTCCAGCGGTCCGGCCTCGTCCTGCGGTCGTACCTCGATGTCGCCGCCGAGCGCGGCGAGTTGCGGTAGGTAGGCCATGCCCGTGCGGGTGCGCCCGCCGTACGCCAGCGCCCAGCGATCACCGCGGGCCGCCACGGCGCGGACCATCGGAAGCAGGGGGGTGACGCCGATGCCGCCCGCGATGAACAGGTAACGTTCAGCGGCCCGCAGCGGGAAGTCGTTCCGAGGGCCGCGGGCCTCCAGCCGCTTGCCCGCCACGAGCATGTTGTGCACGTAAAGCGAGGCGCCGCGACCACGCGGTTCCCGCTGCACCGCGACGGTGAGCGTGTCACGGTCGTCGGGGTTCCCGCACAGCGAGTACTGGGCGGTCAGGAACCGTGTGAAGATCAAGTCGATATGCGCTCCGGGCTCCCATCGCGGCGCCTCGCCGTCGACCCTCCGCAACGTCAGCTCGACGACCTGATCCGCGATGTGGCGCCTGCCGACGACTTCGATGGGGAATTCCGCGTCCCTGTTCACCGCACGGCTCCGGCTGCCACGCCGCCTGCCCGGCCCGACGGCCCCGGCATGGTCGACTCCGCGCCGCTCCACACCGACGACGTCGCGGACGCCGCTTCGAATGGGCAAGCGTCGAAGTGCACGAGCATCTCCTTAGCTCGGGATCGAAAGGGACGGCGTGGCGAATCCGCCGCCCCGATGCGGAGGTCAGCCGTTCCGGGCGTCGGCGGGGTTTTCGAATTGGATGCCGCCGTCGGTGGTGATCTCGTCGAACTGGTCTGAGGGCGTGGCGGGGAGCTGGATCGGCGGGATGCCGATGGTGTAGAGGAGGAGTTGCTCGGTTGCGGTGTAGTGGGCGTCCTCACCGGGGTCGGCCTCGACGGCGCCGAGCCGGGCGATCTTGGTGTCCTCGATGGTTCCGGTGCCGGAGAGCACGACCGTCAGGCGGCGGGCGTCCGCGCTGCTGCTGGTCCAGGAGGCGCCCGCGTCGATCTTGACCATGTCGATCCAGAACGCGCGATCGGTGAACGAGCCGAAGAACTTCCGTTCGACGCCCTCGACTCCGGGGATCGGCAGCCAGTTGTACCGGTCGGGGTGCATCTTGATGACGCCCTGGTAGCGGGGTCGGGGGAATTTGGTGGGGCGTTGTTCGCGGCGGTCGCGCTGTGCCTCGGCGTTGCCGGGACCCCGCCCGCGGCCGGCGGACATGCCGAGGCCGGAGGCGCCGGCGAACTGCAGTACGAGCTGCAGCTGCTTCGGCTCGCCGATCTTGTCGTCCTGGGGGCCGTAGGTCTGGCCTTCGGGGAAGTAGCCGATTTCGCCCTCGTGCAGGATGCCCTGCTCGCCGAGGTTCATGTCGCCGACCACGGGCAGCCGGATCTGCTCGAAGGTGTGGCGGTGCCGGGGCATGGAGAAGTCGGCCTCGTTGCGGCCGAGGATGTAGCGGTAGTTCTCCAGCGGCTTGCTGCGGTCGCCCATGAGCAGGTAGTTGAACGAGACCGTCCCACGCGGGTGGTCCATGCTGAACGCGTTCTCGTCATACACAGCGATCTTCATCTGCACTCACTCCGTCGGTGGTGGATGCCGTACCCTCACCTCACAGGAAACCAACTAGGTAGGTTAGTGTCAAATTTGAGCCTCACTCTGGGCCTGCTCCGTCAGGCGCCGCGTCGCTCGTGCCCAGTTCTTTCGACATGGTCGAAAAACCATCGCCATGGCTTCTCAGCAGGAAAGCTCACTAGTAGGTTCCATGTTGGAGGGGCATCGCCGAATGCCACCAAAGATGCCCCTCTCCTAACTTCTGCATTGTCGAACTCCGGCGTGAGGTGTCCTCCATGAACGCGGTTCCGTTCCAGTCCGTCCGCCCGGCGAATGCCGTGCGGGGATCCCGATGAAGATCGCTGTCCGACGGACCTACTACGGCGACCGGCTCTGCTTTCCCGGAGCCGTCCCCGACGCACTGGTGGACGTGCGCGGCGTCTATGCCCGGATGCTCATGCTGCGCGACGGCCTGGAGCGGGACGACGCGATCGTTCGCACCGAGCACACGATCGCCGCCGACCTGCCCGGTCTGCTGCGCGACGATGCCGGCCTCGGCGAGGTACGCCGGGTGCACGACTGGGCGCTCGAGCGTGCGCAGTCGGGTGACCTGCACGAGGGCTGTACCTGGTCGCAAGCGCCTGAACTGCTCGGGGCGCCGGTCGGCAGACCGCACACGGTGTGGGGTATGTCGGGCAACTACCCGCGCGAGGCCGCGGATCCCGCGGCGGCCGGATCTGCGCAGCCGGAGCGCCCCGCGGCCCCGCCCAACCAGCGCGGCTTCCTCAAGGCGGCGGGGGCGCTGGCCGGGCCGTACGACAACATCCGATACCCGTCGATCAGCCACCACGTCGTACCCGAGATCGAACTCGCCGCGGTGATCGGCCGACGCTGCCATCGGCTGCGGCGCGAGGAGGCGATGTCGGCGGTCGCGGGGTACGTCGTCCTGTGCGACATCGGGGCGCGGGACATCGGGGCGATGGACAACCGGGCCCTGGACCGCGCCAAGGGCTTCGACACGTTCGCCGTCATCGGGCCCTGGTTCGTCACGGCCGATGAGATCCCCGATCCGCACAAGCTGCGGATCCGTGCCTGGGTCAACGGCCAGGTGCGCCAGGACGGGAACACCGCCGGGATGCTGCACGACCTTCCCGAGCAGCTCGAGTGGCTCAGCTCGGCGCTGACGCTGCGTCCCGGCGACGTCGTTTCCACCGGCACCCCGCCGGGGCCGGCCCCGATCGAGCCGGGCGATGTGCTGCGCGGCGAGATCGACGGCCTCGGCGTGCTCGAATGCGCGGTCGTCGCGGAATCCGATGCCGGCGCGGCATGACCGAGACCGCGCGCGACGCCGCACGGCTCGATCACCCTTACCCCTGCTAAGGAGCAGCGCGATGTCCAAGCCAGTTCTGCAGATCATCGTGGGCAGCACTCGGCCCGGCAGGGTCGGTACCGCCGTGGCCGAGTGGTTCCAGAGCCTCGCGGTCAAGCACGACGCGTTCGCCCCCCTGCTGATCGAGCTCGCCGACATGGGCCTTCCGCTCTACGACGAGCCCAAGCCGCCCCGCCTCGGGAAATACGTGCATGAGCACACCCGCCGGTGGAGTCAGACCGTCCTGGCCGCCGACGCGTTCGTCTTCGTGGTCCCCGAGTACAACCACGGCTACAACGCCGCGACCAAGAACGCGCTCGACTTCCTGCACAACGAGTGGCGCGGCAAGCCGGTCGGCTTCGTCTCCTACGGCGCCGCCGCGGCGGGCGCCCGCGCGGTGCAAGGCCTGCTGCCGGTGGTCGCGGCCCTCGGCATGCTGTCGTCCGGGCGCGCGGTGACGATCCCGCAGATCGCCCGCGCGGTTCGCCCGGGAGAGCCGTACACCGGCAACGAACGCGCCGACGAGGGCGCCGCGCTGCTCCTCGACGAACTGTCCACGTTCACGGAACTGCTCGCCGGGCGAAAGCCCAAGTCAACGAATACGGAGTGATACGACATGAGCGCACTGACACTGGATCAGGCCTCGGAGATCGTCGATGCCGCGCTCGCCAAGGCGCACGAACTCGGCCTGCGCCCGCTGGCGGTGACCGTGCTGGATCCCGGCGGCAACCCGATCGTCCTCAAGCGCGAGGACCGCGCCGGCATCCTGCGCACCGGCATCGCGAACGCGAAAGCCTGGGGCTGCGTGGGCATGGGCGTCGGCGGCGCCGCCGGAGCACGTCACGCCACCCGCGACCCCGCGTTCTTCGCCGCGCTCGCCGCCATCTCCGAGGGGCGCATCGCGTCCTCCCGCGGCGGCGTGCTCATCCGCGACAAGGAGGGTGAGGTCCTCGGCGCGGTCGGCGTCAGCGGAGACCGGCCGGAGAACGACGAGGCCTGCGCCGTCGCCGGCGTCGAGAGCCAGGGCCTGACCGCCGACATCGGCTGACGGCTTCGCCCCGCAACACCGCGCAGCACCACGCAGCACCACGCAGCACCACGCAGCACCACGTACCTCGCCCGAGGTGCCCGTGCCGCACCTGCATGAACCGCACATCCACCACCAAGTCAATGACGACCGGAGGGTGACCAGATCGTGAAAACAGACCACACCGCCATCGAAGCCACACCGCGGCGCACAGCCGCCTTGGTCGTATGCGTGATCGGCGGATTCCTGACGCTGCTCGACGTGAGCATCGTCACCGTCGCCCTGCCGTCGATGGAGAAGTCTCTGCGGATGACGCCCGCCGAGGTCTCCTGGTCCCTGTCGGGCTACTCGCTCGCCTTCGGCCTCGCTCTGGTGCCGGCCGGCCGGCTCGGCGACCTCTTCGGCCGACGCAGGCTTCTGCTGATCGGCATCCTGCTGTTCGCCGTCACCGGCATCCTGTGCGGCGCGGCCACCAGCGCCACCATGCTCATCGTCGCACGCCTGGCCAGAGGCGCGGCGGCCGGAATCGTCGCTCCCCAGGCCATCGGTCTGATTCAGCAGATGTACTCGCCGAAGGAGCGCGGCAAGGCATTCGGCATCTACGGAGCCGCGGTGGGCATCTCGACCGCGATCGGCCCGCTGCTCGGCGGGCTGATCCTCAACGGCTTCACCGGCACCGACGGCTGGCGCTACGTGTTCTACCTGTTCGTCCCGATCGCCGCGCTGGCCTTCGTACTCGGACTGTTCATTCTCCCGCAGGATCGGCCGCGCTCCGAGAACCACAGCCTGGACGGGCTCGGCGCGTTGCTGCTCGGTGCCGGCATGGTGTTCCTCATGCTGCCGCTGATCGAGGCCTCGAGCAGCGGGTCGAAGCCCGGTTGGTGGAGGCTCCCCATCGGCGTGGTGCTGGTCGCCGCGTTCTTCGCCTGGGAATACCGGCTCGAGTCCCGAGGCGGCGCGCCGCTCCTGTCGCCGAAGCTCCTGGCCATCCGCGGCTACTCGGTGGGAACCGCGATCGGCTTGACCTTCTACGCCGGATTCACCGGGATCTTCCTGAGCTTCGCCCTGTTCTTCCAACAAGGACTGAAGCTCACGCCGCTGCACGGCGCCATGGACACGATCGTGTTCGTGATCACCTCAGCGGTGATGGCCATCATCTGCGGCCGCATCGTCCACCGCTTCGGCCAGCGGATGGTCGTCGTCGGATGCCTGTGCACCGCGGTCGGGCTGTTCCTGACCGCGCTGCTGATACGGCACGTCACCGCGGGCAACGCCGCCGCCGACCTGTTCGCGCCGCTGCTGCTGGCCGGTTTCGGCGCGGGCATGGTGATCACGCCGAACCAGACGCTCACGATGCACAGCGTCCCACGCACCGACGGCGGCACCGCGGCAGGCGGATTCCAAACCGGACAGCGCATCGGCACCGCCATCGGCGCGGCCGTGGGCGGGTCGCTCTTCTTCGGCCGGCTGACCAGCTCGCTCTCGGGCGGCTCCAAGCCGGCCGGCGGTTCGTCCCCGGGAGCGTCCGGTTCGACCGGCGGTTCTTTCCCGGGAGCGTCCGGTTCGGGTTCGACCGGCGGTTCGTTCCCCGGCGCGTCCGGCTCGGCCGGCGGCTCCTTCCCGGGCTCCGCGAACCTCCACCAGGCGGCGAACCTGACCGCCAGCTACCAGCACGCCGCGCAGGTGAGCCTGTTCGGCTCCGCCGGCCTGATCGCGCTGGCGTTCGTGATCGCACTGGTCGACGTCCTCGTGCGGCATCGCACATCGACCGCGGAAGAAACCGCTCTCGTCCCGTCCGCCCAAGCCGGAACCGTCTGACCGTCTGACAACTCAGGATGCTGTGTCAGCGCCGCCGCAGGGCGCGCGCTGACACAGCATGCTGAGTTGCGCGCGTTTTCGCATCAAAAGAGTTTCGCATCAAAAGAATTGTCCATTCAATGAAATGGCGAAGGCGCGGCGCACCGCGCCATTGTTATTCTCCGATCATGACTATGGCGCGGGATTTGCTGATCGGCGGGAAGAACACGCCTGCTGCCAAGGGGCGGACCACTACGGACGTCACCCCCTACACCGGCCAGGCCTTCGCCACCGTAGCGGCGGCCGAGCCCGAGGACGTCACCGCGGCCGTAGACGCGGCGCAGGCCCGGTTCGAGGGGTGGGCCGAGCTGGACCCCTTCGCCCGCCGCAAGATCTTCGTCGCGGCAGCCGACGAGTTGGAACGGCGCGGCGATGAAGCGGTGGCGCTGATCGCGGCCGAAACGGGTGGCCTGAGCGGGAGTGCGCGGTTCAACGTGGCACGGGCCGCGGACATCCTGCGCGAGCTGGCCGGCAGCATCACCGCTCCGCTGGGCGAGGTGCTGACCTCCCACGAAGCCGGGACGCTCAGTATGGCGATGCGGGCTCCCATGGGCGTGGTGGCGGCGCTCGCGCCGTGGAACGCGCCGTTGATTCTCGGCGTACGGGCGGCGGCGGCGCCGCTGGCGGCGGGAAACACCGTGGTGCTCAAGCCGAGCGAGGAGGCGCCGCTGATGTCGGGGCTGTTCATCGCCGACGTGATGCGCGACGCCGGTCTGCCCGACGGCGTGCTGAACGTGGTCACCAATGATCCGGCCGACGCCTCCACGATCGTCGAGACGCTGATCTCGGATGAGCGGGTGCGGGCAGTGAACTTCACCGGCTCGTCCGGAGTGGGCAGGATCATCGCCTCTCTCGCCGGCCGACACCTCAAGCCGGCGGTTCTGGAACTGGGCGGCAAGAATTCGATCATCGTGCTCGAGGACGGCGACGTCGACTACGCCGTGGCGGCGACCGCCTTCGCCGCGTACTCCAACGCCGGTCAGGTCTGCATGTCCTGCGACCGGATCCTGGTGCACGAATCGCGGGCGCGGGAGTTCACCGAGAAGTTCCTCGCGAAGGTGTCGACGCTCTCGACCGGGACACCGCAGGACCCCGCCGCCAAGGTCGGGCCCATGATCAATCCTGCTGCCGCGCAGCGCGTTTCACGACTGGTGACGGACGCCGTGGCGTCGGGGGCCGAGCTGCTCGCCGGCGGCGGTGAACCCGATGGCGCCATCCATCCCGTCACGGTGTTCACCGACATGCCCAAGCAGGCTCAGCTGTTCTACGCCGAGACGTTCGGCCCGGTGTGCTCGATCGACACCTTCGGGTCCGAGGAGGAGGCGATCGCCAAGGCGAACGACACCGAATACGGGCTGACCGCGGGCGTCATCACCGAGAACGCCACGCGAGGCCTGCAGGTCGCGCTGCGCCTGCAGACCGGCATCGTGCACATCAATGATCAGACGCTGGGTGACGAACCGCAGGTGCCCTTCGGCGGGTTCAAGGCATCGGGAGTCGGGCGATTCGGCGGGCGCTGGTCGAGCGAGGCGTTCTCCAACACGCGGTGGATCACGATCGCCACCCGGCATGTCAACGCCAAGTTCCGGATTTGAACGCGCCAGGTGGACCGGGAGCCGGTGATGATCGATTCGGGCCTGACTCGGCATCACGACTGCGAGGAGCGCGCCACCCCGAGCGCCTGGGAGATGCCCAGCGCCGCTGCCGCGACGGCGGGGACCACCCGCCGCGCCGAGGGATCGTTGGGCACGATGACCGACAGCGCAGCCGCCACCCGATCGTGCCGGTCGCGCACCGGGGCCGCCACCGAGACCGCCTCTTCGTTGATGAATCCGGCGCAATAGGCATGGCCGCGGTGCCGGATATCGCTGAGCAGCGCTCGCAGCGCCCGTGGCTCGGTGATCGTGTAGGGCGTGAATGCGCGCATCTGGTCGGCCAGAACGCTTTCCTGCAACGCCGCGGACGCGTGTGCCAGCAGGACCAGTCCCGACGCGGAGGCGTGCAGCGGCAGCCGGCCGCCGACACGACTCAGGTTGCGGACGGCGCCTCGCGCCGAGAGACGCTCGATCGAGAGGACTTCTCGGTGCTCGAGCACGCTCAGCTGAGCATGATGTCCGACGACACCGTGCAGGTCCTCCATGTGCGGCATGGCTGCTTCCCGCAGGTCGAGGGTCGGCGAAGCCCGGACGGCCAGCTCCCACATCCGCACCCCGATCCGGATCCGCCCTCCGTCGCGTCGCAGCCAGCCGTATCCCACCAGCTCGTTGACGATCCGCCAGGTGGTCGCGGTCGGCAGGTCCGCGCGACGGGCGAGCTCGGTGACGGTGATCGCCGGAGTATCCGGATCGATCGCCTCAAAGATCCGCACCATCCGGGACAACACGGACTCGCCGCTGTTCGATCTGGCCATGGTCGCCGCTGATTCCGCTCAGAGTTGCCACCCGGCCGGCTGGCAGGATCCGGCGACCGGGGGTCGTGCATCCCCCCGGGTCTGGCCGGTGTCCTCGAACTGGCCGACGGACGGTTCGGTACATGTAACCTACCAAGTAGGTACGGGGAAGTCCATCTCCGCTTCGTGTCGTTGCCATTACCTACTAGGTAGGTTATCGTTGGCTCCCGTGGACCGTGGAGATCCGAACGGATCGCGGAGTTCGTGTCCCACCCGCCCTTTGGAGGTCGTCATGCCCCTGCTCGATCCCGCCCACTGGTCCGGCGAGGCCGGAGCGCCGCGTGTCTCCTGAGAAGTCGGTCGACGCCCCCGTGGTGATCGTCGGTGCCGGACCCGTCGGGATGTTCCTCGCCCTGGACCTGGCGTCCCGGGGCGTTCGCTCGATTGTGATCGAGCAGAACACCTCGCACCGCGCATACCCCAAGGGCAACACGCACAACTCCCGCACGATGGAGCACTACCGACGTCTGGGCCTGTCCGACGCGGTACGAGCCGTCGGTCTGCCGCCCGAGCACTCCGCCGACGTGGCCTATCTGACCCGCCTCAACGGTCACGAGGTCATGCGCCTTCGCATGCCCACCGAGGCGGAGAAGATAGCGCAGGTGGCAGCGCACTCGGTGACCGACCAGCTCCCCGAGCCGCTGCACCGCGGCAACCAGATGTATGTCGAGCAGGTCGTGTTCCAACGGCTGCTGAGCACCGAGGCGGTGACGCCGCGGCTGGGCACGGAGTTCCTCGGGTTCGAGGAGCACGACGACACGGTCAGCGTGCGCGTGCGGCCGGCCGCGGGCGGCCCCGAGGAGGTCGTCACCTGCCAGTACCTGGTGGGTTGCGACGGAGGGGGCAGCCTGGTCCGTCGGCAGATGGGGATCGTCTACGAGGGCGAGGAGGAGTCGGAGGGGTTCCTCACCGGCCGGCGCCGCTCGAAGTACCTGCGCATCCCGAACCTGATCAAGGACGTCGTCAGGGAACCCGCCTGGCAGTACTGGATGGTCCGGCCGGGCAGGATCGCCACCCTGATCACGCTCGACGCCCGCGAAGAGTTCCGGATGACCGTGGTCGAGGGCGACGCGGACGATGACGACGCCCTGCGCACGCTCATCGACGACGTGGTCGGCGAGCACGTCGACGTCGAGATCCTCGGATCCCAGGACTGGTTGTCCGGCCTGGCGCTCGTCGCCGCGCGTTATCGTGCGGGCCGCGTGCTGATCTGCGGCGACGCGGCCCATCTGTTCACGCCGACCGGCGGGTTCGGTATGAACACCGGAATCGACGACGCGGCGAACCTGGCCTGGAAGCTGGCGGCGTCGGCCCAGGGTTGGGCCGGTCCCGGCCTGGTGAACAGCTACGAGGCCGAACGCCAGCCCGCGGGCCGGCGCAACACCCGCGCGGCGCTCGACCTCGGGAGCTCCTTGAAGGGCCTTCAGCTGGATCCGGCCCTGGACGAGGACACGCCGGAAGGGCACCAGGCCCGGGTGGAACTCGCGGGCCGCCTGGAGACGCAGAAGGACGCCTTCGCCTCGCTCGGGGTGCAGCTGGGCACGCGTTACGAGGGCTCGCCGATCATCTGGCCAGACGGCACACCCGCGCCCGAGGGCGGTTATGACAGCTACGAGCCGTCCGGCCGCCCCGGCGGAAGGGCACCGCATCTCTGGCTGTCCCAGAAGCTGTCGCTCTTCGACGTCCTCGGCCCGGGATTCACGCTGCTGCGCCTCGCCGCCGACGCTCCGTCCGGCGATGCCCTCGTCGAGGCGGCGCGCCGGCTGGGGATCCCGCTGGCGGTCGTCGAGGTCGAGCTTCCGGAGGCGCGTGGTCTCTATGGGAGCAGTCTCGCGCTGATCCGGCCGGACCAGCACGTGGCTTGGCGGGGAGACCGGCTCCCGGACGTCGACGCGTTGCTCGCCCGGGTCACCGGCGCCTGATCGCCCGGCCGGCGGAGCGCTAGCGCTCGCGCCGGGTCTGCAGGGTGTGGTAGCCGAGCCGAGTTCGCGCCTCCCGCAGGGACGCGCCGTGTTCCACCTCTCGACGGATGACCTCTTCGGCGTGCTCGATCTCGGTGACGACGTCGAGCACCTCCTGCTCGCGTTCTGCGGGCACGACGACGACACCGTCCGCGTCGCCGATGAGCACGTCCCCCGGGCGCACCCGCACGGTCCCGAGCACCACCGGCACCTGCCGGCCGACGATCTTCACCCGGTCCTTGCCCGTGCGCATCCAGGAGCCCTTGCTGAACAGCGGATACTCCAGTTCGAGCGCGCGGTCGCTGTCGCGGCAGATCCCGTTGATCACGGTGCCGCCCAGGCCGCGCCGCTGCGCCACGAGCGTGAGAATGTCGCCCCAGACCGTCGCGTCGAGGCGTCCTCCGTTGTCCAGCACGACGACGTCGCCCGGCGCGACCTCCTCGATGTAGTCGCCCACGGTGCCGCCCGCCTCGTCGATCGGCTGGTACTGCACCGTGAACGCCCGCCCGGCCAGGTGGAAGCGCCGGTCGATGGGCCGGATCTCCGCCACCTGCCCCGGGATGCCGAGCCGGTCCAGTGCGTCGGAGACAGCCGGTGTGGAGAATCCCGAGAACGCCTTCACGACCTCATCCATGCTTTTCCACTTCCTCACTCGGATTTCCCGCGCGCTTCTCAGTCGCCTACGTGCTTTCGCTCCCAGGCCGGCGTGTGCCGGAAATCCTCACCGAGGGACCCGATCGCGATATCCGCGAAATAGCCGTCGTGGAACTCGCCGCCCGATCCGCCGGACAGCCCGATGCCGCCCACGATCCTGCTCCCGTGCTTCACCACGTAGCCCCCGGGAAGCGTCGTGAGCATCGAGTCGTTCCAGTCGTGCGGGCCACGATGGCCGGCGGACTCCTGGGCCTGCCAGAACTCCATGACCCCCGCCGTGTCCCGCTCCATCACCGCGGCCGTGTACGCCTTCCGGTGCGCCGCGCGTACGAACCGCGGCGCCATTCCGTCCATGCGCGCCGCGGCGATCAGTTCGCCCTGCTTGTCCACCACGGCAACGGCGACGCCCGGCCAGGTGCGGTCGGCCACGGCCCGCGCCGCCTCGACCACGGCGTTGACGATTTTCAGGCCCTCTTCCAGGCCCAGTGTGCTGGTGCTGTACACGTCCTCATCCTCCGGCCGGGCTGGGTGCGGGATCAGGCAGCACGCCGATGACTTCGATCCGGCAGGTACCGGTGCCTCCCAGGTCCGCGACAAGGACGTGCAGGTCCGGAGGCCTCTCCGAGTCTGCCCAGTGCGCGCGGCACAGCAGTTCCATCGAGGTCGCCGCCTCGCGAGTCGGTGCGAACACGGTGACCTGCGTCAGATCCGACAGATCGCCGCCCGCTTCCGCCATGAGTGCCCGCGCCTGCTCGAGGAGGACCGAGAACTGCTTGCCCGGGCTCTGCTCCGCGGTGAAGAGCCGAGAGGAGCAGACGAGCTGCCCCTTGCGCGCCCCCATCGCCATGGGATCACGGTGCTCGACACCCGCGATCTTCAGGGTCTTCCGCTCGCCGCCCAAGACGGCGAGAGCGTCCACCATCACCGCGTAGCCACCGGGAATGTCCGCGGGGACGTACTTGTGCGGCGGGCGGTGCCCGGAATCGGGGAACCACCGGGTCCATACGTCGTTCAGCGTGCGCCGGTCCTTCACCTCGCGCATGAACAACGTCACCCGCGCGATGTCGTCCAGGCCCCCTCCCGCTTCGCGGACGATCGACCGCATGCGCTCGAGGACGGACTCCAACTGGTCGGCGAGCGGGGATCCCGCGGCCACCGAGGGCAGCAGCCGGGGGACATGGACAAGCGGCCCCGATCGCAGCGCGACGACACGCGATCCCGGCTCGTCCGATTCGAACACCTCGCGGAAGACCGGCAGTGAGCTCACTCGCTTCCCCCGATCGTCGCAGCCATCTCGACCATGACGTCGAACTTGGCCGGAATGAAGTTCGTGAGCGTCTGCAGCGGCGGGCGGTCCGCTTCCTCCGGGAAGACCTCCGCGAGCGCCTCCCGGGTCGGTCCGGCGTGATCCGGTGTCCGGCCGAAGCTGCTGAACCGCACGACGTGGCGCGGTTTCCCGCCCGCCAGGGACAACAGTCCGAGCGCGTTCGTGAACGCCTGGCGAGCCTGCTCCTTCATCCCGCCCTGCGCGATCTCACCCTCGGCGAACGGCAGCGTCGGGTGGATGCGGGATGTGAAGACCATCCCGCCGATCTCGACGGTGGGATCCCGCGCCGGCACGCCCGGCAGGTCGATCCGCCGCCGCGTCGCCCCGAGCACCGCGAATACGTCGAGCTCGACGAGGCGGCCCGTGGGCAGCGGCGAGAGCAGCACCTTGTAGGCGGGCCTGTTCATCGGATCCGGGAAGAGCTCCTCCCACCACAGGCCGTTCACCGGTTCGCGATGCGCCTCGCTCGTCACGTACGCGGTCGCCTTCGCTATGTTCTCCAGCCCGCCGCCGGACTGCTCGGCGAGTTCCTTCATGGCCTGGAGGACGGAGCGCGCCTGCGATTCGAGACCGGCCGGTTTCCCCGCGTCGTCCAAATCCGCCCCGAGCCGAAGTGCCGTCACCTGACGGCCCACGCGCAGACCCAGTGGCGTGCCGGCTTCCCGAGCCCGCGGATAGACCTCTGTCACCCTTTCCATCGACGACCTCTCGCTCTCTTCGTCCGTCTGGACGGAAATGGTCAGTGAACGGCGATGATTTCGAGCAGCACGGTCAGCGCTCCCGCTCGGTAGCGCGTGATCCGCAAGGGCGCCGCGTCGGTATCACCGCATTGCCTGCGCCACTCGGCCCGCACCAGCGCGTCGAGGGCCGGATCCGCCACGAAGGCCCGTGCCTGCGTGACGTCGCGCCACGACATCCCCGCCTGCTCCAGCAGGGTGCTGACGTTGAGCACCGCGAAGGCCGCTTGCTCCGCTCCGTCGCGGCCCGGTTCGCCCGTGGCCGGGTCGTACGGGAGCACGCGCGACGAGAACAGGTACCGCCCGGCCTTGACCGCCAGCGGAATCGGGTTCGCGTGTGCCACCTTCGGCAGGTAGAGGGATTCGCGTGCCGCACCCAGGACCGCGAAGACGTTCAGCCGGACTTCCTCGGAACCGGCGAGCCGGGCGCGCATGAACTTGTAGGCCGGACGGCTGAGTTCGTCCGGGAACCGCTTCGTCCACACGGTGTTGATCCTCCGGATGTCGGCCGGATCGCGGAGAAGGAAGCTGACGTACGCGACGTTGTCCAGGCTTCCGCCGAGGTCCTGAAGCTGGGTGTCGATGGTCGCGAGCGCGGTGCCGACTTGACGCAGCAGGTCTGGGCGGGCGCCCTCGTCGCTTGGATCCGTGCCGGTCACTCCGCACCAGTAGACCAAATCGTCTACCCGGAGCCCCACCGGCCCGGGGTTTCCCTCGTCCGTTTCGAACAGTTCGCTGATGTCACGCACGTTCAACCTGCCTCAGCTCCGGACTGTGCGGCGGTCGTGCTTCCGGGACCTGCGGCCGCATCATCTATCGACTATAGGATGTAGTGTATGCTTTTACAAGGCTACAGGTAGCGTCGCGGGATGGCCATTGCCTGGGGCCGGCGCTACGGCTTCGTGCGTTCGAGCCGGGAGTCGGAAGCCCCCAGCAGGACGAGCGCGTTGCGCACCGTGGGCAGGTCCCGTCCGGGGTCGGCGTCGGAGACCACCCGCAGCGCCGTTGCCTCGAGGTGGCGGGCCATGGCGATGACCGCGGCCGTGGCGTCCCGGCTCTTGAAGGCGTCGAGGATCGCCGTGTGGTGGCGCTCGGCCTCCTGCCAGGACACCGCACTGCTGAACTGGGCGAGCCGCAGATAGGAATGCGTCCGCTCCCTGACCGTCGACAGCAGCTTGAGCGTCTGCGCGCCCGCGCCGGCCGTGGCCAGCCGGTGGAAGTCGTCGTGCGCCCCCCGCCAGGCCGGCGAGGTCTGCCGTTCCTCGCGCAGTTCGCGCATCCGCCGCAGGGCCTCTTCCATCGCCTGCACGACGGCGGGGGTGCGGGCGGAGACCGTCATGCTCACCGCCAGCGTCTCGAGCATGATCCGGGACCCGTACACGGCGTCGAGGTCGGCGAGGTCCACCCCGACGACGACGGCGCGCCGGTCGGGCTCGGCGTGGATGAGCCCCTCTTCCTGGAGCATGCGGAACGCCTCGCGCGTCGGAGTCCGGCTGACGTCGAGGGCGCGGGCGTACTCCGCCTGGTTGAGGACGGTGCCGGCCTCCAGCGTCCCGTCCAGGATGAGTCGGCGCAGGTGCTGATGCACGGCGAGAGCGAGGCCGCGCGGTCCGCGGGCCTCGGCCTCCAGCGGCTTGAGCTGCAAGGCCTTCCCGCCGCGGGAGCGGCGAGGCGACGGCGCGCTGCGCGGGCCCGGATCGCGCGGCGGTTCCGGTGCACGGTCTGCCGCGGCGGCCCCCTCCGAACCCGTCATCGCAACTCCTTCTCCGTGATGTCCACGTGCCCGTCGGCGCCCCGTCCGTGCACGGGTGTCCTCGTCGGTGCGGCCGGGCGCCGCAAGCCTAACCGAACGGCTCCGCCGGAGCGGAGCGCCGCGTCGATCCTTGCGGAGCAAGTTCTATAATGCATACACTTCTACTGGAGGTGATGACGATGAACCGCTCTACGGCGTCCGCCGACCCGTCCGACCGGCCGGACCTCGCGGTGGCGAGCACCGCGACAGTCGCGACAGCCTGTCCCGGACTCGCCACGATCCGCTTGAACGGCATGCCGACGCCGGCCGTCTCGGCGGACGGCTTCGTACTGCCGCTCGCCGAGGCCGCTCGCCGCGGCGGCGCGGCCGGGGCGGTGCCCGCCTCCAGCCGCGAAGCCCTGGCCGAATGGGATCGCTGGACCTCGGTCATCCTGCGGGCCGCGGCCGACGGTGTGGGCGGTCCCGGCTGGCTGCCGGAGGCCGAGGTCGAGTTCCTGCCCGCGTTGGCGGATCCGCCCACGGTCTACTGCGCCGCGGCCAACTACCGCGACCACGTCAAGGAGATGCGCTCGACCGCCGACGCCGTTCCGACCGCCCCCATGTTCTTTCTGGTGCCTCCGGCGTCGCTGGCCGGCCATCGTGAGCCGGTCGTCCGGCCCGACGGCGTGCAGCAGCTGGACTGGGAGGTCGAACTCGCCGTCGTCATCGGTCGGGAGGCCTCCTCGGTGAGCGCGGCCGACGCGGACGCGGTGATCGCCGGGTACACGGTGGCCAACGATCTGTCGGTGCGCGACTTCGCCCGCCGGAGCGATTACCCGTTCTTCCCGGACTGGTTCTCGATGAAGTCGTACACCGGCTGCATGCCCCTCGGCCCGGCGATCGTGCCGGCCGATTCCGTGCCCGATCCGATGGACCTGTACCTCGGCCTCACGGTGAACGGCGAGAAGCGGCAGGCCTCGAACACCCGGAACATGATCTTCTCCATCGCCGAGCAGATCGAGTACCTGTCCCGGATCGTCACCCTCCAGCCGGGCGACGTCATTCTCACCGGGACGCCCGCGGGCACCGGCCGGTCATGGGGCCGCTACCTGTCTCCCGACGACGTCATGGTGGCCGAGGTCGAGGGCCTGGGACGGCTGGAGACCCGGGTGGCCACCGAAGCGGGAGGTGATGGCAGATGACAGCCACCGAGGACCCCAGGCGCTATGACGTCGGAGGGTACTGGCAGCCCCGGCCGTTCCGGGTCACCCGGCTCGGCCACGTCGGCCTCAACTGCACCCTGATCGACGAAAGCCTCCACTTCTACCGGGACCTGCTCGGCTTGCGCGTCTCGGACCGGATGGACTTCAAGGGCCGCATCCCGGACCCCTCCGTCATCGAAGGCCTCGGCGACACCGGCGGCTACTTCATGCGGCACGGCACCGAGCACCACAGCTTCGTCCTGTTCAACAAGAGGGTGCGAGAGGCCGTGGACACCAAGCGGGACTTCCGCCCGCAGGTGACGATCAATCAGATCTCCTGGCACGTCAACTCGCTCCAGGAAGTGGTCGACGGCGAGGGCTGGCTGCGTGAACACGGGCAGCGGATCCAGCGCGCGGGCCGGGACATGCCGGGCTCCAACTGGCATACCTACTTCTACGACGTGGACGGCCACACCAACGAGCTCTTCTACGGCATGGAGCAGGTCGGCTGGCAGTCCAGCAGCAAGCCGCTGGACTTCTACAAGCACATGCTCAGAGAAACCGCGAAGCTTCCGCAGATCTCCGAGAACGAGGAGATCAACAACGCGATCGCGGACGGGATCGATCTGAATTCGGGGCAGCGGAACGTGCCCACCGCACCCGGGCGCCATGACGTGGGCGGTGTGCTCGCCTCCCGGCCCTTCAAGATCACCCGTATCGGCCCGCTGCGCCTCTTCGTCGACGACGTCGACGACGCCCTGGCCTTCTACCGGGACGTCCTCGGTCTGCGCGTCACCGAGGAGGTCGAGTACGACGGGCTGCGCGGCGTGCTGCTGCGGGCGGGCACCGAGCACCACTCCATCGCGGTGTACTCCATCGGGCTGCGGGAGCGGCTGGGGCTCAGCCCGCACAGCACGACGTTCGCGATCGGCATGCAGGTCGGCGGCTACCGGCAACTCCGAAACGCCCGCGCCTACCTCCTGGAGCAGGGGCTGACCGAGGTGAAGCTGCCGGCGGAACTGTTCCCCGGGATCCCCCGGGCGTTCCGGCTGCGGGATCCCGACGGCCACGTGATCGAGCTTTACGACACCATGCGCCAGGTGGTCTCGCCGCCGCCCGAGGGCCCTCATACCGAGGCCTTCGGAGACGAGTGGCCGGAGACCCTGGACGACGACGGGACCCCGTTCTTGGGGGAGCCCTATCTCGGACCGGTCGAGTGACCGAGGCGTTTGCCGGCGCGGCCCGGCGCCGACCAGCACGGAGAAGGAGTCCGGATGAAGGTGAATGTGGATCGAGCCCGGTGCCAGGGCCACGCGCAGTGCGAGGACGCGGCCGGCCTGGTGTTCGAGGTCGGTGACGACGCTCTGGTCCGGCTGCGCATGGAGAACCCGCCCGAGGAACTGCGGCCGGCTGTGGAGGACGCCGTGCGCTGGTGCCCGGTGGAGGCCATCCGTATCGAGAACGACTGAGTGGCTCCCATGCGACTGAGCGATCACCTGGCCGTTCCGTACGTGGCGGTCGTCTACTCGGTGGAGCGCCCGGACGGTTCGTGGTGGCGGCGGGCGGAGTATCCGGAACTGCCCGGCTGCG
Organism: Actinospica sp.; assembly: GCF_035552695.1. NCBI lineage: Bacteria > Bacillati > Actinomycetota > Actinomycetes > Catenulisporales > Actinospicaceae > Actinospica > Actinospica sp. Next base: position 24,335 of record NZ_DASZKT010000125.1, on the reverse strand, counting down.
CCGCGGAGGCCCCGTCGGCCGAGGACGCGATGGAGCTGCTGGAAGACGAGCGCGTTCGTCTCATCGTCGCGGCGCATGCCCGCGGCGAGGAGGTGCCCGTGCCACGTCCCCCGCTGCGCGTCGTCAGCGGCCTCAGCGGAAGGCCGTTGCGGGAGATCGTGCGGGAAGCGGAAAGGACCGCTGCGCCGCCTGAGTGACTTGGGCCCGTGACAGGCGTCCCCGATGGTCTCCATCGGGGACGCCTTCATTCGTGCTAGGACGAATACTGGTAGTGCTGCTCCGAGGCCTTCCTGCTCTCGGCGGTGGCGTCCACCCAGGACACCTCCGCCGGAAGGATCATGCTCGCCGAGCGGACCCGCTGCTGGAGCGGATCGAGGCCGGACACAGTGGCATCCTGCCCGGCCTCGGCCAGCGCCCGGGCCTCGGCGAGCAGCCGCCTGCGCGCGGCGATCACGGCGGCGTCGGAGCTGCCGAGGTGCTCCTTGGCGCGGTCGACGATCCGGCCCATGCTCTCCTGCATGGCCACGTCCTGCATGGCGATGCCGTGAATGCCGGAGAACGACACGGTCCTCTGCAGCGTCCGGTCGATCAGGTAGTCGTTACCGGCGTTGCGGGTCGGCACGTACGTTCCCGGGGTCGCCTCCGCGTGGATGCTCCCGCCGCTCCGGTAGTGGTCGGTCTGCTCCTTGGTCAGCGGCTTGTCGGGGTTGTAGCTGATGCTCCAGGCCCAGCAGTTCTCGTCGTCGATCGGCACCCAGGCGTGTGCGCTGATCGGCCCGTCGCCATCCCGGGGAACGATGTTGTACCACGGCATCAGCCACTGCGTGATGCGCCAGTAGTGCCGGCCGTCGCCGGTGTTGCGGCGGGCGCCGATGAGCATCCCGTACTCGGTCGGCTCGACGAAGAACTTCGGTGCGCCGTCGTCGGCCAGGCGGTCGCGGGTGCTGTTCTTGGCGCCCGTCCAGTCGGGGTTCCACAGTCTGGCGTCGGAGTGCAGGAACGACACGTGGCTGGAGTCGATGCCGCCGTCGATCGCCTGGACGAAGTTGCTGTACTGCAGCCGCTTGGACACGAAACGCCGGCTCTGCGGGACGACCGCCCATTCCAGGTCGGGCAGCGGGGGAATGGACCCGCCCGGCCCGAGGTAGAGCCAGACGACGTCGCCGCGCTCGGCCACCGGGTAGGACTTGATCCGTATGTGCTCCTTGAACCGGCTCTGAGCGGGCTCGTTCGGCATGTCGATGCAGCGGCCCTCGATGTCGTACTTCCAGCCGTGGTAGACGCAGCGCAGACCGCAGTTCCCGTCCCTGGACTCACGGCTCTCGTTGCGGCCGAAGTACAGCGAGGCCTGGCGGTGGGCGCAGTGCTCCTCCAGCGCGCCTAGCCGTCCGTCCGCGTCCCGCCACACAACCAGGCTCTCTCCCATGATGGTCAGGCGCACCGGGGCGCACTGCGGCTCCGCCACCTCCTCGGTCAGCAGGGCCGGCACCCAGAACCGGCGCAGGAGCTCTCCCATGGGAGTTCCCGGCCCCGTCCTCGTCAGCAGTTCGTTGTCCGCCGCGCTGAGCATGGTGTTCCTCCTTCAGGCGTCCGGGAGCCAGTCTCGGATCGCGGTTAGCGGCTGATCTTGGCCAGGGCCGGGATCACCGTGGCGGGGTTGGTGTGGAAGATCTTGATCTTGTCCTCCCTGGAGAGGAACTCGAAGCCGTCGATGACCGGCACCAGGTCGTCGCTGGGCCTTCCGGTCTCGGGGCGGATCGCGTTGCCGGAGCCGGGCGCCTCCGTGCCGAACAGCAGCTGTGCCACCCCCCGTTGCTTGATCGCCGCCTCCAGGAAGTGCACGTCGTAGGCGCAGGTGTCGTAGAACAGGTTGTTGCTGAGGTCCTTCTGCGCGATGTGCCGGGTGTCGGTGGCGATGAAGCGGTCCAGGGCGCCGCCGCAGTGGCAGAGGATCACCTTGAGGCCGGGGAACCGTTCGAAGACGTCGCCGTGCGCGAGGAACTGGCCGGCCAGGTACTGCTCGGTGACGAAGCCCAGCTGGTAGTTGTGCGGCACCACCCGGAACCTCGGGTCCAGCGAGTTGGTGCCGTGCACGATCAGCGGTATGCCCAGCTCCTGGGCCCGCTCGTACAGCGGGTACCAGTACGGCTCGTGCATGCCGGGAGTGGTCCGCCTGCCCGCGGGGTCGGGGCTGACGTAGGCGGCGACGAAGCCGTACTCGTCGACACAGCGGTTCAGCTCGTCCAGGCAGTGCGTGGTGTCCCCGGCCGCGCTGTTCTGCGGGAGCTGGGCGGCGCCGAGGAACCGCTCGGGGAAGAACCCGCACTGCTGGTGGATCATGTCATTGACGTAGGAAGCCCAGGCGGGGAGCAGGTGCTCCTCCATCCAGCCCAGGTTCATGAACGGCCGCGGGCCGATCACCTGCACGTCGATGTTCCGCTCGTCCAGGACCTCGATGTGCTTGCGCGCCGCGGCGCGGAACTCCTCCTCGGTCACCTGGGCGGGGCCCGCCGCCGACTGCCCGATCGGGCTGCCGATCGCGGTGTTGGTCGCCATCATCCGCAGGACGAGGACATTCGCCGAAGGCGGCACGGACACATGGCCGTGGACGTCCAGCACGGGAAAGTTGTCATACATGGGGTTCGATCTCCTTCTGGTGACGTCATGCCCAGTGGACAAACGCCATTCCGGTACCTGTCCCGGCCGGCGAACGGTAGCCCGGCACATAGTCGACGACGGAGGCGCGCAGTCCCTCCAAGGCGCCGGCCGCGGCGACCCAGTTGAGGATCTCCGAGGTTCCGGATCGCATGAGCCTGCGCGGCAGCGTGGTGAGCGGCTCCGGCTCGCCGGAGACCAGGGCGTCCAGCACCCGCCGGTCCAGAACCTCGTCGACGACGAAGTGGCTGAGCCCGCCGGACGCGACGACTCCCACCCTGAGGTCCTCGGGCCACGACCGCACCGCCCGCGCGATGACCTGGCCCAGCCGGTAGCAGCGTTCTGCGGACGGGACGTTCGGCGGGATATACGTGTTGAGGAAGACGGGGATGATGGGGGTGGTGGGCGGCACCGCGAGCCGGTAGCGCGGGAAGGTGAACGCGTGCCCGAGCGTGGTGTCGCGACCCTGTTTCGTGAAGGTGAGGACGTCGAAGTCGGCGTCCGTCAACACTTCGACGATGTGCCGGGTCAGTGCCGCGCTCGTCGCGTGCGCCGTCGGCCGCTCGCCGTGCCGCGCCCAGTACGCCGCCTGGATGCCCTTGGCGATCTTCTTGCGATGCTCGGCGTCCGGCGCCACGTCGATGAGTTCGTCCCCGAGGAAGAAGCCGAAGACGGGGATCCCCTCGTCGCGGAAGATCTCCCGCTGGTCGTCCCCGACGACGAGCAGCACGTCCACCCGTGCCTTCGTCAGCCGCCGGGCCAGTTCCTCCACCGCCGCCTGGACACGGTCGTGTTTGGCCTGCCATACCTCGGGGGTCAGTTCGTCCAGCACTGACGGGTCGGCACCGGCGAGTAACTGCTGGTACGTGTGGAACTCGCCGTCCTTTCCGAGCAGCGCCGGATTCCCCCGATCACGCTCGGCGTGGTCCTCCCACCATTCGACCCCGGAGCTGAGCTGCGGTGAATGCGAGGAGGCCAGACCTATGACGATGTCTGCCATGTCCCATGCCTCGCCTTCTCAATAGGATGAGACGCTGTGCGCGCCGCGCTGCCGGCGGCCTCCCAATCGGCCACGATGCGCCTTCTGTACCTGGGCACTTGAGCGGGCCAGTTCACGCACAACGCGCCGACCAGCCGGCCGTCGCGGTGGTACGTCGTGACGAACCTGCCGTCCTCGACGGCGCCCAGTTCGACCGCGACCCGCGTCCCGTCGGCGCCGCTACCGCCGAAGCCGATGTACTGCAGCTTCCGGTCATGCTGATCGGACCAGAAGTAGGGCACGGTGGCATACGACTCGACGGGCTCGGCACCCGCCAGCCGGGCGGCCAGGTTCCGGGCCGCCACCTGCGCCTGCCCGACCGCGTTCGTCCAGTGCTCCACGCGCAGGCCGGTGCCGGTCATCGGGTGCGTCCACCGCGCGACGTCGCCGGCCGCGACGACCGTGTCGGTGCCGAGGGCGAAGCCCCTCGCGTCGCACATCACGCCGTCGGCGAGTTCGAGCCCGGAGGCCTCCAGCCACCGCGTTTCCGGTGCCGCGCCGGTCGCGACCACGACCACGTCGGCCTCGACCAGTTCGTCCCCGTCCAGCTGGACGCCTTCGACGAAGCCGGGTCCGACGAGCGCGGCGACCGAGCGTCCGAGGGCGAGCCGCACGCCGCGTTCGCGGTGGAACGCGGCGAGGACCTCGCCCATCTCCGGCCCCACCGCGCGCAGCATCGGCCAGTTGAGGGTGTCGATGAGGGTGACGTCCAGGCCCAGGTCACGGCACGTGCCGGCCACCTCGCACCCGATGAATCCGGCGCCGACGATCGCGACCCGGGCGGCGCCGCGCAGCGCGTCCCTGAGGCGCAGGCAGTCGTCGAGGCTGCGCAGCGTGTGCACGCCCCGCTCGGGTGTCCAGCGCGTCCACGGGTTGCGGGCGGTGGCGCCGGTGGCCACGAACAGGCCGTCGAACGGCAACTCGTCCCCGTCCAGCAGAACCGCCTTTCGTGCCAGGTCCAGACCGACGGCGGACCGGCCGAGGACGAGTTCGGCGTCCAGGCCGTCATCGACCCTCAGCAGGCCGGCCTCGGGCTGCCAGCACTCGGCGAGGATCTGCTTGGAAAGGGGCGGGCGGTCGTAAGGAGGGAAGTGGGCCTCGGCCCCGACCAGCGTGATACGGCCGGTGAAGCCGGAACGGCGCAGAGTCTCCGCGCCGCGGACTCCCGCCAGCGAGGCGCCGACGACGACGACGCGCTGGTACTGCTCTCTCGTCATCGAGGCTCCCGTCTCTTGGCTTCCTATAGCCTATAGTGCATCCCGAAAGGGGACAAGAGGGGTTCCGAAGGAGCGGGCGCAGTCGGCCGTGACAGCGGTCAGCCCCCGGAGACCGCACATTCTCCGGGGGCTGCGACGGACTTCCGGGCCGATGCCCTCAGCCGGGGACGGTAGAGCGGATCAGGTCGAGCGACGCGGCGAGATGGTCGCGCATGAGGTCGGCAGCCCGCTCCGGATCGCCGTCCACGACCGCCGCGGCGATGGCGTGGTGCTCGTCCTGCGCCATCTCGACGGCCGCGACGTCCTTGGAGATGACCATCCGGTAGCGGTCGCTCAGATCCCACAGCGAATCCAGGATCTCGATCAGCACGGTGTTCCCGCTCGCCGCGTAGATGGCGCGGTGCAGGCGGCGGTTGAACGACACGTGGCTCAAGGCGTCGGTGCCGGCCGGACGGTCCTGCGACAGAGCGAGGATCCCCGCCCGCTCGCCGTCGTCGGCGTGCGCGGCCGCCATGGACGCGGCGAGCGGATCAAGGGCGAGCCGTACGGCGTACACCTGCTCGACCGAGTCCACGGACAGGGGAGCGACCACCGTGTCCCGATGGGCGCGGCTCACGACCAGCCGCTCGGACTGGAGCCTGCGCAGTGCCTCGCGGACGGGCGTCGTGGACAGCCCCAGCCACTCCGCGAGCGCCTCCTGGTCGAGCGACGTCTCCGGCGCGAGCTCACCCTCCAGGATCTTCTGCCGAATCTGCTGGTAGGCCAGGTCGCTCTTGGTCTCCGGGCGAATGGGCGTCGCGGAGGCTGCGGAGAAACGGCTGCGAGAGATCTCGCTCATCGGCCGGGACCGACGGTGGCGACTGGGTGTTCGGTGCGGACGTTCACTGTGGGCGCTCCACCTAACGGACGAGAAGGCACCGGGACGACGGGGCCGCACCCGGCACGCGGTCAGCGAGCAGAATATGCTCCAGACGGGAGATCATAGAGCGCCAGCGTCGTCGCCCCCGCCTCGAGCGCCGAGATGATCTCGACCTCGTGCCGCTGGCGCGCGACCGAGCGGTCGACGACGTCGTCGAGGCGTTCGAACGGCAGGACCACCACACCGTCGCCGTCCCCCACGACGAGGTCGCCCGGCCGAACGACGACATCACCCAGCGGCAGCGGCTCGTTGATGCTTCCTTCGCCGTCGGCGAGCTTGCTGGTGCCGCGGATGCAGAACCCCCGTCCGAAAACGGGTACTCCGATCCGGGTCAGCTGCTCGCTGTCCCGTACGCACCCGTCGATCACCAGGCCGGACAGCCCGCGGACCCGGGCGGCGTTGGACAGCACCTCGCCCCAGTACCCGGCCTCGTAGTCGTTTCCCGTCGAGGCCACCAGCACGTCACCGGGGCCCGCGGCGTACACCGCGCGGTGCAGCCACAGGTTGTCGGAAGGCGGGCCGGCCACGGTGACGGCCCGCCCGGCCAGTGCCAGCCCCGGTGTCAGGCGGCGAATGCCGGACGGCAGAGCGCCCACTCCTCCGGCGGCCTCGTGAAGCGTCGCCGTTCCCAGGGAGGCGGCCTGACGAATGCGCTCCGCCACCCGCTCGTCGGGTCCGCCCGATCCCGTCGTGCGGTTCGTCATCGCGTGCCCCTCACCACAGAAGACGCCTCATCGGCAGGACTGTTGCCGATCATCGATTCGTAGCCATGGCCGAGAACCGCGCCCACCGGCGCACCGGCCTTCAGGCGCGCGGACATCTCCTGTTCCCGAGCCGCGAGCAGTTCGGCTTCGGCGAGCACGTCGAGGACACGCGACTGCGGTAGAACCACCACGCCGCTGCCGTCCGCCACCACGAGATCGCCCTCACCGACCGGGATCCCCGCGATATGCACCGGTTCGCCGGTCGACTCCTCGTACACCCGGCGGCGGGCCGTGCGGGCGACCGCGCACCGCGCGAACACGGGAAAGCCCAGTGCGCGCGCCTCGTCCACGTCGCGGCAGGCTCCGTCCAGCACGACGCCCGCGACGCCGTTGCGGCTCGCGGCGAGCGACAAAAGGCCGCCCCAACCGCCCATCTCGGTCCGGCCGCCGTTGTCCACCACGATGACACTGCCGGGCCGCGCCCGGTCGATGGCCCGTGCTCCGAGGTGCGTGCGGCGAAGGCCGTCATCCGGGGCGCCCGGCGCGAGCTTGACCGTCACCGCCGGCCCGGCCAGGCGGGCGCCCTCCCACAGGGGCACCGGGCCGACGGCGACCCCCGTCAGCCCGAGAGCGTCGAGTGCGTCGGAGAGTGTGCAGGTGTCCAGCTGTGACAGGCGGGCAGTGACATCGGCACCAATGATCCGCTGTTCCATAGTGTGTACTTTATAGAACCCGATCCGTATAGTCTATAGGATCGGGTTCCGGATCGGCGGTTCCAGGCCGGCCGGCACCGGTCAGCGTTCCAAGCGGGCGGGGCGGATCAGGAGATCGCTCAGCGCGACATGAGCGGGGCGGCTCACGGCGTAGCCGATGGCGTCGGCGACATCCTCGGGTCGCAGGGGCGGGGTGGCGTCCTGGTCCGTCGTCCGGTGGCTGTTCCAGACCTCGGGCGGGAACAGTTCGGTTTCCACCCTCGCCGGTTCCACCACCGACACCCGCACGTTGCTGCTCGCGACCTCCTTGCGCAGGCACTCGCTGTACGCGTTGACCGCGTGCTTGGTCGCGGTGTAGACCGACGATCCCTTGCGGTAGTTGCGCCCCGACAGCGAACTGATGTTGACCAGGTCCGCCACTTTGCGCTCCGCGGTCTCCGCAGCCCGCAGAAGGTGCGGCAGCGCGGCGTGCGCGCAGTACAGCGAGCCGAGCAGGTTGACGCGCACGACGAACTCCAGATCCTCGACCGTGGCGTCCGCGATCGACTTCGGCCGGGCGACGCCGGCGTTGTTGATCAGGATGTCGAGGCGTCCCCAGGTCTGCACGGTCCGCTCGACGGCGGCGTGCACCTGCTCGGGATCCGTGACGTCGGCCTCGATCACCACGGCCGTGCCCCCCGCCTGCTCGATCCGCTCGGCCAAGGCCTTGAGCCGATCGGTGCGCCGTGCCAGGACCGCGACCGCGGCGCCTCGCATGGCGAGTTCGCGCGCCGTCGCCTCTCCGATCCCGCTGGATGCGCCGGTGACCAGCGCGACGGTTCCTTGCAGGCTTGTGCCCACGGGTGTTCACCTCGGTTTCGAATGGAATGGCCGGTCGCCGGGAACGGTGCGCCCGCTGGTCGATCGCCCGTCACAGGAAGTTGTTGGGCCAGATCATGGTCCGCCACATGTGGGCCACCGGGGAGCCGTCGAATCCGAGGCCTTCCGCCGGCTGCCGGAAATTCCGGCCGACGATGTCCTCGAATTCCTCGAACTCGACTTCCGTGTTGGGGTCGAAAGAGTAGAAATCGTTGATCGTGAGCAGCCTGGACGTCATGTACCAGCGGTGCTTGCGGGCGTTCTCGTACTCCTGCTGGATGTATTCGGGCACGCGGTAGTCCGGTCCGAAGACCCTGACGTAATTCTCGGGATAGGTGTAGCCGACCGACTCGTCGGCGAAGAAGCGCAGCGCCTCGTGCTTCTCGATCGCCCAGGCCACTTCCTCGTCGACGTACGGCCGGACCAGCTGTGCGCCCCAGTAGCCGTGGTCGGCACGAATGAGGCCCCCGACCGCGATGTCGTGCACCAGGGCCGCCATGATCACTTTCTCGTCCATGCCGTTCAACCGGGCGAGGCGCGCGCTCTGCAGCATGTGCCGCACGTCCTTCCGGTGGATGCGCAGCCGGAAGAAGTCCGCGAGCGTCGGCCGCTCGGGCATCTTCGGGAGGTCGGGGTTGTCGCCCATCATGGCGACCGTGCCGGGGCGGCGGAGTTCGTCGGACAAGGTGTCGCGGTGCGCGGCGGCCGGTGTGCCCATGAGGCCGATGGTCGGCGGCATCATCAGCCGCCGCCGCTGGTCGACGGCGTCGGTGAGGGGTTCCCTGAGCCAGTTGATCAGGCCGGACTCCCGCAACGACGCTGGCAGCTCGTTCAGGGGGACCCGCTGAGACGGATACTGCGTCGGGTCGGATTCGGTCATGTCGTGCCATCCCGTCGACGTCCGGATTGCCGCGCCACCGGCTAGCGGCGGCTCCTCCTCGCGGGCGCGACGGCCTGAAAGCATCGTCGCGGCCCGTGGCTGGACTGTAACCTACCTGGTAGCTTTCGTCAATCAGGTGTCCGCGCGTGACGGGCCCTGACGGCGACCGCGAGTGCGAGAGCGACCAGGGGCGGTAGGAGCGCTGCGGAACGCGCATACGTGACGATCGCCGCACTGCAGGCCGCGCCCGCCACGAGCGCCACGAGGCCTATCGCGGCGGATGGGTCGGCCTGCCGCCACCTGCCTGTCGCGAGCGCCATGACCAGGTTGGTGAGCGCTCCGGTCATGTACGTCGTCGAAGGAGCGCCCTCAAGACCACGGGCGGCCGCGCTCTGCATGCCGAGCGCTCCGGCCATCGCCGTCAGCAGCGAGTCGCGCACGGCGGTCGGCGGATCGGCGTGGTAGCCGAGCCAAACCGCGTTGACGGCGACGAGGACGCAGCATTCGGCGACGAAGATCGTGGTCGCCCGCCGGGATCCCGCCGCGGTGGGCGGTGCGGAGCGCCCCGGAAAGCGTGTCAGCATGCTTCCGATCGCCACGCCGGCCATGTAGCCGATCACCGCGATGGCGGCGTGCAGGGCGGGGCTGAGCGACCTGGTGCCGACGGCGCGCCCGACGAAGATCAGATTTCCGGTGATGACGCTGGTGAACGCGCCACCCAGCGCCATGAGCGCCACGACGTCGCCACACCCGCTGGCGAACGTGAGCAAACCGACGACGAGGCGCAGGTGGCCAGGCCGCGTTCCGCTCCCCGCCGCCGCGCGCGGAGGGAGCGTCGTATCCCTTGGCTCCGCGGGATTGTCGGGTCCAGGCAGTGCGGCCTTGGTCGTTGTCATCGATTCTCTCCAGGCGTTCCTCGCCGGTGGATGGTTGACTTGGCCGCCAGGCTACTAGGTAGGTTTGCTTGACGTCTTCCGCGTTCCGGAAGATCTGCTCGATTGATCTGATGCCTCGACCAGAGCATCCAGCTGAGGGGCCTAATGGCCCAGATTTGTCCAGACTCTCGCCGAGCAGGCTGGATGATCGGCCTTTACCTCGTACGCTGCAGTTCTGCTGCGCAGCGGCTCGGTGACAGACCAGAAGGTGGCAAGCGACCATGACGATGACCGGTGGCCAGGCCCTGGCCGCGCAGTTGGCGCGCGAGGGTGTGCGGACGGCGTTCGGTGTTCCCGGAATCCAGCTCGATCACGCGATGGACGGACTTGCCCAGCGGCGCGACGAGATTCGTCTCATCGCGCCTCGGCACGAACAGGGCGCGGGATATTTCGCGGACGGTTTCGCGCGGGCCACCGGTGAGCCCGGCGTGTGCATGGTGGTGCCGGGGCCTGGGCTGCTCAATGCCGGGGCGGCGTTGTCCACCGCCTACGCGTGCTCGAGCCGGATGGTGCTGATCGCCGGGCAGATCCCGTCGCACGCGATCGGCCGGGGGTTCGGCATGCTGCACGAGATCCCGGGACAGAGCGAACTGGTGGCCTCACTCACCAAGTGGTCGGCGATGGCCCGCACGCCGCAGGAGATCCCGGCCCTGCTGCGCCGGGCGTTCCACGAGGCGCGATCGGGGCGCCCGCGTCCGGTCGGCCTGGAGATTCCGCCGGATGTGCTGGCCGCTCGCGCGGACGTCACGCTGGTCGAGCCCGAGCCGGCCGCCTTCGCGCTGCCGGACCCGGACGATGTCGAGCAGGTCGCACAGGTGCTGGCGGCCGCCCGGAATCCGGTGATCATCGCCGGTGGCGGTGTGGTGGCCGGTGCGGGGGGCCCGGCGCTGGCCCGGCTGGCCGAGACCCTGGACGCGCCGGTGGTGACCACCCGCAACGGCCGGGGTGCGATCAGCGACCGGCATCCCCTGGCGCTGACGGCGCTGGGCGGGCGCCAGGTGCTGCCGGCGGCCGACGTGGTGCTGGCGGTGGGGACCCGGTTCATGACCTTGACCGGCAAGCCCCTGATGACCGACTCGGGCGCCACGGTCATCCTGGTCAACGCCGACCCGGCCGACCTCGGCGGCCCGCGCAAACCGGACATCGCCGTTCTGGCCGACGCGCGCCTGGCACTCGAGGCGCTGGCCGATGCGCTGCCCGCCCGGACCCGGCCCTCGCGGCGGGCGAGTACGGTCGCGCGGGTGCGGGCGGGGTGCGCCGAACAGCTCGCGGCGATCGTCCCGCAGCGGACGTGGCTGAACGCGATTCGCGAGGCGCTGCCCGATGACGGAGTGTTCGTGGAGGAGCTCACCCAGATCGGGTATGCCGCGCGGCTCGCGTATCCGGTGTACGAGCCGCGGACCTGGATCACGCCCGGCTATCAGGGCACCCTGGGCTACGGGTTCCCCACCGCGCTGGGGGTGAAGGTCGGCAGGCCGGAGGTTCCGGTGGTGTCGATCACCGGCGACGGCGGGTTCGGCTGGAGCCTGCAGGAGCTGTCCACCGCCCGCAAGTACGGGATCGGGTTGATCACGATCGTGTTCAACGACGGGTACTTCGGCAATGTGCGGCGGATTCAGCAGGACGAGTTCGGGCGCACCATCGGCACCCGCCTGGTCAATCCCGACTTTCTCGCTCTGGCGGCGAGTTTCGGGATCCGCGGCATCAGGGTCACCACGCCGGAACAGCTGTCCGGGGTGATCCGGGAGGCCGGCGCCGACGCCGAACCGCTCCTGATCGAGGTTCCGGTGGGCGAATTCCCGTCACCGTGGGATCTGCTTGCCGAACCCAGCTACGGCGCGCAATAGGCCGCCATACCGACACATTCGACCGCGGGGCGCCCCGGGATTCGGCGACCCGCCCCGACGGCTCACCACGAGAGTAGGGAGTTTCGATGACGGCTCTCGAGCGCCGCTTTCCACGGCCCAAGGACTTCGCACCCTTGATGAAACCGGGGCCGTGGGAGCGTGATTCGACGAAACGGCGGCTGGCCAAGGCCCGCGATGTGTGGGATCTGCGGCGGATCGCCAGGCGCCGCACTCCGGCCGGGCCGTTCCACTACGCCGACGGTGGCTCGGACGGCGAGGTGAGTCTGCGCCGGGCGCGGGAGGCGTTCGCGGATCTGGACTTCCGGCCCGGGGTGCTGCGGGACGTGGCACGCAGCGATATGACGACCACGGTGCTCGGGCAGCCTTCGGCGCTGCCGTTCGGGTTCGCACCGACCGGGTTCACCCGCATGATGCATTCGGCGGGCGAGCGGGCGGTGGTCGCGGTGGCCGAGCGGGCCGGGATCCCGTTCTGCCTGTCGACCGTGGGCACGGCCTCGATCGGGCAGATCGCCTCGATCGCGCCGAAGGCGCGCAAGTGGTTTCAGCTGTACCTGTGGAAGGACCGCGAGCTGTCGCTCGAGTTGGTGCGCGACGCCAAGGCCGCCGGGTATGAAGCCCTGCTGGTCACCGTCGATGTGCCGGTGAGCGGCAACCGGCTGCGCGATCAGCGCAACGGCATGACGATCCCGCCCCGGCTGACCGCGAAGACGTTCCTCGACGCGTCGTACCGCTGGCGCTGGTGGTTCGATTTCCTGTCGACCGAGCCGTACAGCTTCGCCTTCGACACCACCGGCCGGGGGTCGCTGGGTGATCTCATGCGCCGATTGGCCGATCCGAGTGTGACGTTCGCGGACCTGGCCTGGCTGCGCGAGGCGTGGGACGGCCCGGTGCTGGTCAAGGGGATCACCAGCGTCGAGGATGCGCTCGCCGCGCTGGAGCACGGCGCGGACGGGGTGGTGGTGTCCTCGCACGGCGGGCGGCAGTTGGACCGGGGACCGGTGGCGTTGCACGTGCTGCCGGATATCGTCGCGGCCGTGGGTGATCGGGGGACCGTGGTGCTGGACACCGGCATCATGAACGGCGGGGACATCGTCGCGGCGATCGCGCTTGGCGCGGATTTCACCCTCGTCGGCCGCGCGTTCTTGTACGGCCTCATGGCCGGGGGCGAGGCCGGGGTGGCGCGCTGCGTGGAGATCCTCTCAGCCGAGATCGAGCGCACGATGAAATTCCTGGGTGTGGCCGCCCTGGACGAACTCCATCCTGGCCATGTGCGGTTGATGAGCAGGCGGGCGCCGATCGGCGTTGCCGGGCAACCGATTCCGTGATTTCGGTGTCGATGCGGGTGCCGGCCACGGCCCGGTGTCGAAGGGCCGTGGCGCGGCGAGTTACCGCAGCCCGATCCAGACGCTCTTGACCTCGGTGTACTCGTCGATGGCCTCCGCGCCCATCTCCCGGCCCCAGCCGCTGGCCTTCATCCCGCCCCACGGGACCGCGGGATCCATGCTGCCGACGATGTTGACTCGCACGCAGCCGGCGTCGATGCGGTCGGCGAGCCGGTGCGCGAGGGCCAGGTCGCGGGTCCACACGGAGGCCGCCAGGCCGTAGTCGGAGTCGTTGACCCGCGCGGCGACCTCGTCCAGGTCGTCGAAGGGCATGACGGTGAGCACCGGGCCGAAGATCTCCTCGCGGGCGATGCGCATGTCGTCGCGGGCGTCGGCGACGATGGTCGGCGGGTAGAAACTGCCGGTGGCCAGTTCGCCGTCGGCGCGCCGGCCGCCGGCGAGAACCGTTGCGCCCTCGGAGATTCCGCCGCGCACGTATCCGTCGACGCGGGCGAGGTGCTCCTCGCCGACCAGCGGGCCCATCTGGGTGCGCTCGTCGAGTCCGGGCCCCAGGCGCACGGCCGCGGCCGCGGCGGCCAGCCGCTGGGTGAATTCGTCGTAGCGCGGGCGCGCGACGTAGAAGCGGGAGGAGGCGGCGCAGACCTGTCCGGCGTTCTGGATGCCGCTGCGCAGGTTGGCGGGCACCGCGATGTCCAGGTCGGCGTCGGCGGCGACGACGCTGGCGGCCTTGCCGCCGAGTTCGAGGGAAAGGCGCGCGAGGTTCCCGCCGGCGGCGCGCACGATGTCGCGCCCTACCTCGGTCGAGCCGGTGAACGACAGCTTGTCCACGCCGTTGTGGCGCACCAGGGCGCGGCCGGTGTCCGGGCCGCCGGTCACCACGTTGACCACGCCCGGGGGGAATCCGGCCTCGGCGAACAGGCGGGCCAGCCGCAGCGCGGTCAGCGGTGTCTGCTCGGCGGGCTTGAGCACGACGGTGTTGCCGCAGGCCAGGGCCGGAGCGAGTTTCCAGACCGCGATGAGCAGCGGGAAGTTCCAGGGGGTGATCAGTCCGCAGACGCCGACCGGGACGCGGCGGGTGTAGTTCAGCGCGTCGGGCACCGAGTGCGCCGGCACCCGTCCGTCGATCTTGGTCGACCAGCCCGCGTAGTAGCGGAAGTGCTCGGCCGCTCCGGCGACCGAGACCGCGCGGGCGATCGGCAGGGGCTGGCCCTGGTCCCGGGTCTCCAGTTCGGCGAAGGCGCTCGCGTCGCGCTCGAGCAGATCGGCGATGCGCCACAGCAGGCGGGCGCGGGCGGCGGGGGTGATGCCCGCCCAGCGCGGGTCGTGCAGCGCGTCGCGGGCCGCGGCGACGGCGGCGTCGACGTCGTCGGGGCCCGCGTCGGCGACGGTCGCGAGCGGCTGGCCGGTGGCCGGATCCACCGTGGTCAGCGTCGCGCCCGAGGCGGCGTCGCGCCATTTGTCGCCGATGAGCAACTGTCCCTTGTCCATGCGTGCCTCCGTGGCTGCGTCTGTGGCCATTCGCCATCCCGCGCCCTCTCGGCATGCGTGTGGCCGGGATCCACCGTCACCCGAGTCCCGCCGGTTTGTCTACGCTGGCAGCTGTACACGACACAAGCGGCAGTGGAGAGCGGTCATGACGAGACAATCCGACAGCGAGACCCCGGATTCGGACCCCAGGCATCCAGCGGCGCTCGACGAGCTCGACCTGCGGATTCTGGCGGTGCTGCGGGACCATGGGCGGATTTCGGTGCCGCAGCTGGCCGACGCGGTGCACGTCTCGCGTGCCACGGCATACGTGCGTTTGCGCCGGTTGCACGAGCTGGATGTGGTGCGGGGATTCGCGGCGGTGGTGAATCCGATGCGGGCGGGCACGCCGGTGGGCGCGCTGGTGCTGGTGAAGTCGGCGCAGCCGGGGCATCGGCGGTGGACGCGGTGGAAGGAACAGCTCGAGGCGATCGACGCGGTCGAGTACGCGGCGATGGTGGCGGGGGACACCGATGTGCTCGTGCTGCTTCGCGTCAAGGATCACGAGGAGTTGCGGCGGGTGCTGCTCGAGCAGATTCAGGACATCGACTTCGTCGGCAGCACGCAGACACTGATGATCCTGGACGAGTTGGTCAACCGCCCGTACGTCGTGCCCTCGTGAGCGCCGCGAGCCGGCCCGCGGCAGCATTCCATTCAATTAATCAAACCTTGTATCATTAGCCGCCGGAGGCTTATCGTACGTTGGCGTGCTCGCGGCGCGCGTTCCCCGATTGCCGCACGAGAGGCAGCGATGACGATCATTGATATCCACACTCATATGCTCAGCCGGGGCTTTCTGGACGCGTTGGTGACCGGCAGCGCCGGGCAGTACCGGGTCGGGCGGGTTCCCGCGGGCGATGAGGCGATCTTCACCGGGGACACCGCGTTCGTGACCCTGACGCCCGGCATGTTCGATTACGGCCTGCGCGTCTCGGCCATGGACGCTGCCGGGGTCGATCTGGCCGTCGTGTCGCTCACCTGTCCGAACGTGTTCTGGGGCGACGCGCAGGCGAGTGCGGCGGCCGCGCGGTTGATCAACGACGACATGGCCGCCGCGCAGTCGGAGTACCCGGACCGGATCCGGTTCCTGGCGACGATTCCCTGGCAGTATCCCGACCTCGCGATGGCCGAGCTGGCGCGGGCGTGCGAGCGGGGCGCGGTGGGCGTGATGGTGCTGGCCAATATCGACGGGGTCTCGCTGACCGATCCGGCGTTCGCGCCGGTATGGGCGGAGATCGATCGCCGGGCGCTGCCGGTGCTGGTGCATCCCACCTCGCCCGCCGGGGTGGAGCAGATGGATATCAGCCGGTACCACCTGGTGTGGAGTGTGGGATTCACTTTCGACACCACCCTCGCGCTGTCCCGGATGATCATGGACGGATTCTTCGACCGCTACCGGAATCTGACGATCGTCGGCGGGCACGCGGGCGGATATCTGCCGTTCGTGCTGAGCCGGCTGGACGCGGGGTATCGGTCGTTCGAGTCGTGCCGGGCCGCGATCGACCGGCTGCCCAGCAGCTACGCCGAGCAGATCTACGTCGATTCGATCGTCTATTCGCCCGAGGCGCTGCGCACGACCCTCGACGTCATGGGTTCGGACCATGTGCTGTACGGATCGGACTACCCGCACAAGAACGGGCGGATGGAGGAGATCATCGAGATCGTCGGCACCGCACCGGAATCGGCGCGCTCCGCGATCCTCGGCGGCACCGCGGAGAAGATCTTCCGCCTCTGATCATCGGGCGGGCTGATCAGTCGGGCGGGGTCTGCGCGGGGCGGAGGCTGGCGAAGAGTTCGTCGGCGGTGGGAGACGCGGCGGGGAGCGGGCGGCCCGGGGCGGGGCGCAGGCCGTCTACGAAGAAGCGCACGTGGCGGGCGGCGATCGCGGCGGCCTGGTCGGCGGGGATGTGGGGCATCGGGCGGCAGGCCATCGCGCCGCCGGCGATGACGTCGACGGCGGTGGCGTCGTCGCGGATCGTGCCCTGGGCACGGCCGATGCTCAGAATCTGCTCGATGCGCGCCGCGTTCCGATACTGCAGTTCGACGGCCTCGGCGTCGTCGGTGGTGGGGCCGCCGATCAGCGGGAGGACGAGCGTGTCGCGCTCGGCGATCACGTCCATCAGAAGCTGCTCGATGGCGGCCAGGCCGTCGGTCGGCGCCGTCTCGAGTGCGCGTCGGGCGGCTTCGAGGACCACGTGGTGGCCGTCCACGATCACCTGTCTGACCAGGGCATCGCGGTCGGGGAAGCGCCGGTAGAGCGTCGCGATGTTCACACCGGCGCGGCGGGCGATCTCGTCCAGCGGCGCGGCGGTGCCCAACTCCCGGAAGGCCGCGCGGGCGGCGGCCAGGATCTGCGCGCGGTTGCGCGCGGCGTCGGCCCGCAGCCGTGGTGCCTCTGCCTGGTGCGGCGTGGCGGTGCTCACAGGCCTTCCTTCCCTGGCTGCGTCGGCCGGCGGACAAGGCTGAGCCTACGGCAGGCCCGGGCCGCCGAGAAGCTAAGTGAAGGATTTTCTGCGCTTAGTGTTAGGGTGGGCGGCGACCGGCTCCACACGCCAGCGTCCGGAGGGCCTTAGCCATGCAGCAGGAGACAGCGCTCGATTCCTCGACGCCGCCAGACCTGGAGAGCGGCCAGCCGGCCGCGGGGCTGAGTTGGGCACCGGGCCATCAGCATCCGGCGCATCCGTCGCACGCCCGAACCCCCGGCCTGGACGACACCGAGCGGCACATCACAGCCCCCGTACTCGCGGCGTCCGCCGGGATCCGGAAGGCGATGCTCATTCCGGTGATCAGCGCGCTGGCGATCGGCACGATATTCGTCGCCGTCTACCTGGCCGCGTTCCACGCGCCCAGCGCGCGCCACGAGCCGCTGGGGATCGCGGCGCCGGATACGGTGGCGGCGAAGACGGAGCTGTCCCTGAACAACATGGCCCCCTCGGCCTTCACCTTCTACCGCTACGCCGACGAAGCCGCTGCCCGTCAGGCCATCGCGCACGACGAGGTCCCGGCCGTCCTGCTGGACGACAGTTCCGGCATGCGCCTGCTGGTCGCCGGCGCGCAGGGGCCGTCCACGGTCTCCGCGCTGACCGGAGCGGTCACCGGCGCGGTGGGCCATCAGGTCCCTGTCGAGGACGTGCTGCCGCTGGCCTCGGGTGACGCGCGCGGCCTGTCGGTGTTCTATGCCGCGTTCGGCGTCGTGCTCGCCGGTTTCCTGTTCGCGATGGCGTCCTATCAGATGGCCCCGCGCCTGCCGCTGACCGCGCGGATGATCTCGATGGCAGTCTTCGCGATCATGTCAGGAGTGCTGATCGCACTGATCGCGCACACGGGATTCGGCGCGATTCCGGCTTCGTTCGGCATGGTCGCCCTCCTGGTCGGACTACTCGCGTGGGCGGCGGCCGCGGGAACCGGCGTGCTGCTCCGGATCTTCGGACCGCTCGGCGTATCCGTCGCCTCGATCGTGATGCTCATCCTCGGCAACGCGACCTCCGGCGGCATCCTCCCCGCGACCTTCCTGCCCGGCTGGCTCTCCCCGCTGGCGCAGATCCTGCCCCCGGCCGCCGCGGTGCGCGGCCTGCGCGGCGCCGCGTACTTCCATGACGCGGACCTGGCCAACGCGTTGCTCACGCTGGCGACCTGGGTGGTCGGCTGCCTTGCGCTGCAGTACGTCCTCGACCGCGTCTCGGGCCGTCGCCAGGCCAGGGTGCCCGCGCCGGTTCTGTAGGCCGTGGTCAGGCCGTGGTCTCTGCGGCCTGCTCAGCGCCGACCCGACCTGACCCCGACCGCGGCGCTCGTGGGCCGCGGCCGGGATCGGGCCGCATGCGGGTCAATCGAGCCATAGGTCGCTGATCGCCTCGAGGTCGAGGGGTTCGCGGCCGGGGAGGGTGACGGTGCGGCACTGCGCATACGCGGCCAGCGCCTCGTCCTTGTCGGCGGTCTCGATGTCGGCGGGATCCGGCGACGACGGCGCCGGCGCGGGTTCGCCGTCGTCGGCCAGGACGACGCCGAGGGGGACGCGTCCGTCCGTGCTGAAGGTCTTCATGGTGTTCTGAGGGCTCCGCTCTCGGCTTATGCGCTGGCTGCGATGGCTGATTCCGGGCGTGCGAGACCGCGGCGGAGGGTTTCGTGATGAGGACCGCGGCCTGACGGCCGGTCAGGTGCGGCTAACGCAGGTACTCAGCCATAAGGGCGGGCCCGTGCTGTCCGCGGCGAGGGCGGAGTGGCGGGAGTAGTACGCGATCGCGGCGGAGAGGGCCGCGTCGTCGTCGATCGTGGCCTCGGCGCTACGGCTCGCGGCGGAAGTGCCGCCTCCGCTGCCAGAAGCCGTCTCGATGTACGGGTTCTGGGTGGGCCCGGCCTGGTCGACGCAGCCGCGGGTCGAAGGAGCCGACGGCGTGGAGAGGAGCTGCACGACGGCGGCGCGGCCGGCCTCGGCGTGCGCGTCTCTGTCGGGCGCGTGGAAGCAGCACTCGAGGACCGCGGGGACGGCCGCGACGAGGAGAATCAGGGCGAGGAGAAGGCCGGTGGTGCGCCGACGCATGTTCCCCCACCCCCAGCCTCGTCCGCTCACGCGATGATGCGAACCCTGTCCCACTATACGCCGAGTACCCGGTTCGCCCGATCCTCACGGCCGACGACGGGCGCGCCGTCGTCGGCCGTGAGGAGCAGTCGCTGCGGGCGATCACCGCCTAGGACGACGCTCGCCTAGAACGACCCTCGCCTAGTCACGACCACGCGACGGACCGGTAGAAATCGATCGTCGCCTGGTTGAAGATCGTGGAGTACGACCAGTTCGGGGAGTCGCCGCCCTGCTCGTAGCCGCCGATGACGCCGACCACGTCGCCGCCGCGGGTGATCCACGGGCCGCCGCTGGTGCCGTCCTGGTAGTTGTCGCAGTTGAAGCGGGACCAGGGCTCGCCGGCGTCGGTCTCCTCGAAGGCGGTGGCGCGGCAGATGATCGGCTCGTTGCCGCTGACGTCGTAGACGAGGTCGTTGTAGCCGACGACGGCGACCTGCTCGGGCAGCCGGGTCGTGGCCAGTCGCAGGCCGCCGGTCACCCGCTCGATGCTCAGGCCGTGCTGCGGGACGATCTCGAGCAACGCGTAGTCGTCCACGGGATCGCCGTCGGCCTTGTAGCCGGCCGGGACGTCGATCTGCGCGACGGTCCAAGCGCCGCCGAGGTGGCTGTTCAGGCCGTTGTCGTAGCCCGGCGCGAAGGTGATCGAACTGTGCGTGTACGTGCCCGTCGACGCGTCCCAGACGCAGTGCGCGGCGGTGAGCACGAGGTCGCCGGCGGGGCTGTCGATCACGGTGGCCGTGCAGAAGTGGCTGGCCGAGGAGCCGGTGTAGTCGGCCGAACCGAACAGGGCGCCGACCTGGGGGAGGCCGGGGAAGTGGACCGTCGGGCCGGAGTTCGCCGAGGACGCGGCGGCCTGGGCGACGGCGACCGGTCCGGCGACGGCGAGGGCGGTGCAGGCGGCGAGGATCTTCAGGGGGTGTCGTGCGCGCAGGAAAGCCTTGATATCCGTGGGTATGCGCATGGGCACGGTATGCGTACCTCCATGGGGGCGGCGGACGGCAGCAGTCCAGACGTAGTCTTACCGCGAAGAGCCCCTCGTTCAAGGGTTCGAGGTTCACTTCCGCGGCGCGCGGAAAATCAGAAATTCTCGCCCAATCCTCAGCTTGATGTCAGAGGCGCGGGGAATCCTGATCCTGGACAAGAAAATTGCGGTCGGCGAGGTGAACGCATGAGCGAGTTCGAGAACGAGCTTCGCGAGCAGGTGGCGGAGGCGTACCGGGCCCTGCAGGAAGCCCAGGCGGAGGATGAGCCGGGCGCGATCAAGGCGTACAGCCAGCGGATGGGCTACCTCGTGGAGATCGCCGAGGAACACGGGGTGGATCTCGCCGAACTCGAACTCAGTGCGCACGCACGGTAGCTCGGCGGCTCATTTCCGCGACAATTCTGAGCCGAATCTGAAGTAATTCTTATTCAGGTTCAGCGCGGTGTGGCGTGCATCTCCCAGACGAGGATCTCGGCCCCGGCCGGGCCGGCGGTCACCCGCTGCCCCTCGGCGTCCGTGATCCGCGCCGCGTCGCCCGCGCGCAGCTCCCCGGATCCCTCAAGGACCACCGAGCCGATCGGCACGTACAGGTGCGCGAACGGCGCGGTGGGCAGGGCCACGCTCGCGCCCGGGGCCAGCCGCGCCGCGTGCAGCGTCGCGTCCTTCTGGTTGATCCGGATCGCCGACTGGTCCAGCTGCCCGGCGCGGCCGGAGGCCACCGTGACGAGGCCGCCGCTCAGCAGTTCGTCGGCGATCTCCAGCTGCTCGTAGCCGGGATCGATCCGGGCCTCGTCCGGCGTCACCCACATCTGCACGAAGCGCACCGGCTCGTCGTGCTCGGGGCCGCCGGTCAGCCGCCACGCGTCGTTCTTCTCCGAGTGCATGATCCCGCGGCCCGCGCTCATCCGCTGCGCGAGCCCGGGGTAGATCACGCCGCTGTGTCCCTCAGAGTCCTGATGTACGAGCCGGCCGCGCAGCACCCAGGTGACGATCTCCATGTCCCGGTGCGGATGCGTCTCGAAGCCGGCGCCCGGGGTGACGATGTCGTCGTTGTTCACCAGCAGCAGGCCGAAGTGCGTGTTGGACACCTCGTAATGGCGCCCGAACGAGAACGAGTGGTGGGAGTCCAGCCAATCCGTCCTCGTCGTGAACCGGTCCTCGGCGCGCTGCACGGTGGTCGTCATGACTCCAGCCTAACCACGGCCTACGAGCCGGCCTCCTGTTCCATCGCCGCCAGCTCCTCCGGCGAGCCGTACGAGACGGGCCCGGTGTACCGGCCGCGCGCGGTGGCGAACCACCAGACCGCCGCGCCGACCAGCACCACCGCGAGGGCGAGCGGGGCGTAGTTGAAGGTGTGCGCGGTGAGCGGGGACACCTGCGGCAGCAGGAACATGATCGACATGAACGCGACCCAGGCCACGGCCAGCCAGCCGACCGGTGCCGACCAGCGGCCGAGGTGCCAGGGGCCGCGCTGGAAGTTATCGCCCTGCCGCAGCCGCAGGTAGACGGGAATGATGTAGGCGAGATACAGGCCGATGGTCGCGATCGAGGTCACCGCGCCGTACGCGGTCGAGTTCCACCATGAGGGCATGGCCAGCACGAAGGCGCCCACGACGGCGAGCCACACCGCGTTCGTCGGCGTCTTGGTGCGCGGATTGACCTTGTACCAGAGGCGGGAGCCGGGCAGCGCGCGGTCGCGGGAGAACGCGAACAGCATCCGGGAGTTCGCGGTGACGCTCGACATGCCGCAGAACAGTTGCGCCACGATCGCGATGAGCAGCAGCAGCTTGCCGCCGGTCAGGCCGATCGCGTCCACGAAGATCTGCGCCGGGGGCACCGATGCGCTCGCCTCCGTCGAGTAGTTCTGGATCGCGAACGTGATCCCGACCAGCAGCACGAAGCCGGCGATCCAGGACACGTAGATCGCGCGCACGATGCCCCGAGGCGCGGCGATCGATGCCGACGCGGTCTCCTCGGTCATGTGCGCGGACGCGTCGTAACCGGTGAACGTGTAACCGGCCATCAGCAGACCGATCGCCGCGACGTAGAGACCGGACCCGGCGAAGCCGAAGCCGCTGTGGTTGACGAACGTGGTGAACACGAAGCGCGCGGACTGGTGGTGTGCGGGCTTGAAGGTGAGCACGCCGACGATGACCAGCACGCCGATCAGGTGCCACCAGACCGATACCCGGTTGAGCAGGGCGACCAGGCGTACGCCGAAGGTGTTGAGCAAGCCGTGCACGACGAGTACGACCGCGTAGATGCCGAGTACGGAGTGCTGCGTCGGCACGAAGTTCCACTGCAGCGCCGCGTACGCGCCGATGAAGGTGGCCGCGCCGTAGTCGATGCCTGCGGTGACCGCCATTTGGCCCAGCGCGTTGAGCCAACCGGTGTACCAAGAGGCCAGCGGACCGTGCCGTTTCGCCAGTTTGGCACTGTAGAAGTAGAGCGCGCCGGAGGTTGGGAAGGCCGAGCAGACCTCGCCCATCGCGAGCCCGACGAGCATTGTCATCCCGCCGACCGCCACCCAGCCCCAGGTGATCACGGCCGGGCCGCCGTTGGCCATGCCGAAGTAATAGAGCGTCAGGCAGCCCGACAGGATGCTGATGATCGTGAAGCTCACGCCGAAGTTGTCGAAGGCGCTCATCCGCCGGGCCAGCTTGCGCGGATAGCCGAGCCGGTGCAGTTCGGCGTCGTCGTCGGAGACGGCGGGATTGGAGAGAGTGGGAGTGGAGGTGGCCGAGTCGGAGGCGGTTGGGCCGAAGGCAGCCGGGTCGGATTGGTGGGACGGGTCCTGGATCTGTGACATGCGGTGCCCTTCTTCGGGTTATGCGATGATCACAGTGCGTCCCAGTATTTTGACGGTGATACTCATTCGGGTCAATCAGTTGGTTCGATTCTCATAAGTCGGGGCAAACCCGGGATCGTGGTGGACACCAAGATCGAAGCCTCGCTCCGACCGGCCCGGAACAGGCGGCGCTCCCGCGTCGCCCGCCTGCTCACGACGCTGAGCACCCTTGTGCTGCTGATCGCGCTCTCCGCCGCCGGCGTGCTCTGGGCGCGCGGCGCGTACTGGGCGCCGGTCCGGCTCGACCAGCGGATCGCCGGGACGTTCACCGTGGCCGGCACCGCTCCGGTGCTGCCGTGGCCCGCGCAGGGGCAGGCGTACGTCGACGTCGAGGGCGTCGGCGAGCTTGGATCCTCCGGGCCGGCGAACAGTCCGACGCCGATCGCGAGCGTCACCAAGACCATGACGGCCTTTCAGGTGCTGCGCGACCACCCGCTGCTGGGCGCGAGGGACGACGGCCCGACGATCCAGGTCACCAAGCCGCTGTTCGACGCCTCACGCAGCATCGACGGCGACGAGTCCGGCATCCTGATCCAGGTCGGCGAGCAGTTGACGCTGCGTCAGGCGCTCGAGGGGATGCTGCTGCCGTCCGCCGGGAACATGGCCAGGCTGCTCGCCGCCTGGGACGCGGGCTCGGTCCATTCGTTCGTCGCCCGGATGAACGCGCGGGCCCGCGCGCTGGGCATGGACCACACCACGTACGCGGACCCCGCCGGGATCGACGCCAACAGTAAGAGCACCGCCGTCGACCAGGTGAAACTCGGCGAGCGGGTGCTGCAGAACGCGACGCTCGCCGGGATCGTGAGCCTGCGGTCGGCGCGCGTGCCCGCGGCAGGCGTCGTCACCAACACGAACCACCTGCTCGGCCTCGACGGCGACGTCGGCATCAAGACCGGCTCGACCACAGCGGCCGGCGGCTGCCTGCTGTTCGCCGTGCACACGACGGTCGACGCGCTCCCGGTGACGCTGGTCGGCGCCGTGCTCGGTCAGCCCGGCCTGCCCTGGACCATCCTGAAGAACGCCGAGACCGCCTCGAAGTCCCTCATCGAGGCGGCCGAAGGCGCCCTCGTCGTCACGACGGTCGCCCACTCCGGCTCGACAGTCGCCGTCCTCCGCCAGCGCGGCCACGCCGACGTCGCACTCACCTCCGCGACCGACATCGACGTAGTCGGCTGGCCGTCGCTCAAGTACAAGGTCTCCGTCTCGCCGGAGCACGTCCTGAGCGTGAACAGCACACTGACGCCGGGGACGGTGGCCGGGGCGCGGGGGGTGTG
>NZ_DASZKT010000124.1:0-12178 GCF_035552695.1 Actinospica sp. | reverse complement strand
CCAGCGACCTGGCCAAAACGGCCCTGGGCGAGGGCGTCGTCGCGCACTACCTGAACGCCGCCCGCATCGAGACCGAATCCTTCAACGCGGCCGTCACGGACTGGGAACGACGCCGAGGATACGAACGACTGTGAACACGCGGTGGCAGCTCGGTCGAACCCCTTGCTTGGTGGTTCACAGCGCGCCGGTTCGCACGGCGTATGCCACGGCCTGAGTCCGGTTGCGCAGCTTCAGGCGGGTGAGCAGGCCGTGGATGATGTTCTTGACCGTGCGCTCGGAATAGTTGAGCCGCTGGGCGATCTCACCGGTACTCAAGCCCTCGGACAGCAGGCCGAGCACGTCCACCTCGCGCGTCTCGAGACCGGCGGCGGTCAGGCCGTTCGGTTCGAGCACGCTCTGCTGGATCGTGCGCAACCGACCCACGAGCCAGCCGACCGCGACGCCGGGCATCTCGAGCCGGCCCTGACGCACCTCGAGGACCGCGCGCACTATCCGGTCGAAGTCCGCCTCGCGCCGCGAGATGACACTCACCAGGCCGAAGGTGACCGCGCGCAGCAGATGATGCTCGCGCACGCCCTCGCCGACCAGAACGAAACGCGCGTCATCGTTCTCTGATCTGTCCGCGACCCGCTCGATCAGCTTGACCGTGTCCTCGGTCACCCGATCCACCACGATCAATACGACCTCCGCCTCATGCTGCCGCTCAGCACCCAGAATCCGCACCTCGGGACGAAACCTCAGATGCGCGACGACGCCCTCCCCCGTGAGCGGATCACCGGCCAGCACCGAGACGGCCACCGGACGGACCGGCGCCTCGTCACGAGCCGGCGCGCGACCAACAGGCACGGTCGGTGCCGAAGCGAGCGCACTCAGCATGAACTACGAACTCCGATCTCCGCGAAGCGAAACTCGCGGACGGGACCGCTTCCGAGTCGCAAGTCTGTCGTGGCGGCGTAGAAGCCCGTTGCACATCCGATATACGCGCGATCAACGGCGCGGTGGCCCCATCGCCTTCCTGTCATCCGGGCGCCGGCACATAGCTCTTACCCGCCGGCGGCCGGGACTTCGCGCGGTCTCTCGACGATTCCGGCTGCGGAGCGCCGTAGTCGCCCGCGCCATAGCTGAAATCCGCCGAACCGACAGCGGGCCGCGGCGCGCCGTACCCCCGCGGAGGGCCGGGCGAGAACAGCGACCGGCCTTGAGACTTCGACCTGGACCTGGACTTCGATCTGGATTTGGACTTCGACCTCGTCTTGGGCTTGGCGGCCCTCGGCTCCTCCGGTCCCGGGCCGGAGCTCCCCGCGCGGCTCCGGCCCCGTTCTTCCTCAATGTACTCATATCCAGGGTACGCATCGCCTCATCTCGCCCCGGCCCTGCCGCCGGGCACCTCCGTCGAATCTTTCAGACGATCGCGGCGCGCGGACAGTACCTGCCGGACAGACTTCCGGGCACGATCCACCGACCGGGCGGCCGGGCGGCCGGGCGGCCGGGCGGCCGGGCAATCGTCAGCGGGCGAGCCTCTCGACGGCCGCCGGGGTGACCGGGGTGAAGAAGTTGACGAGGTTGCCGTCGGGGTCACGCACCAGCAGCGAGCGATTGCCCCACGGCATCGTCGTGGGCTCGGTGACGAGGTCGGCGTTGCGGCCGGCCAGGCCGAGGTGCACGCGGTCCACGTCGTCGACGAGGAATTCGATGATCACGGAACTGTTGGCGGCCGGCCGGGCAGAGCCGGGCGCGAACAACGCCACGGTGCTCGTGCTGCCGATGGCGAGGGTGGCGCCATTGGTCCGAAGCTCCGCGAAGTCCTCGGTGGACCATGCCGCCCGCACTCCAGTGGCCCGCTCGTAGAAGTCGACGAGGCGTGCGATGTCGCCGGTGATGACGCGAATCGAAACGAGGTCCATGGTGATCTCCTTGGCGCTGAGGAACCGTTGCACCTCGCACGCTAGAACTAATAGTGGACAGAATCGGTCCACTATTAGCGCTAGGCTCTGAACATGGCTCGACCCACCGGCCGCGTGCTCACCCTCCTGGAGCTCCTGCAGTCCGGCGGCATCCGGACGGGCGCCGAACTCGCCGACAGGCTCGGCGTCGACGGGCGCACCGTGCGCCGGTACGTGGATCACCTGATCGACCTCGACGTGCCCGTCGAATCGGTGCGTGGACGCT
Source organism: Actinospica sp. (assembly GCF_035552695.1). NCBI lineage: Bacteria > Bacillati > Actinomycetota > Actinomycetes > Catenulisporales > Actinospicaceae > Actinospica > Actinospica sp. The sequence goes on along the minus strand of NZ_DASZKT010000124.1, from coordinate 10,009 downwards.
ACGGCGGGTACCGGCTCGCTCCCGGGTACCGGCTGCCTCCGCTCATGCTCAATGACGACGAGGCCCTCGCCGTCCTGCTCGGCCTGATCGCCGGCCGCCGCGCCGGGCTGGCGACGTCGGCGGACACCGCGAGTGAGACCGCGACGGCCAAGATCCGCCGGGTGCTACCCGAGCGCCTCACCCGCAGACTCGACGCCGTGCTCGAATCCCTCGCGTTCACGACCGGGCCCGGCGAGTTCGTCACCCCGGAGACCGGCGTCCTGCTCGCCATCGCCGATGCGGTACGCCACCACCGGCCGATCTCGATCAGGTACACCGCCCGCGACTCCCGACACAGCGAACGCACCCTGCACCCATACGGGATCGTCTCCCATGCCGGCCGGTGGTACGTCACGGGCATCGACCCCGGGATCGGCCAGCACCGAACCTTCCGGCTCGATCGCATCGCACAGGCCAGAACCCTGCCAGGCACCTTCGAGCCGCCCGCCGACCTCGACCCGGCCCAGCGCGTCCTGACGGGGTTCGCCACGGCCGCGTACCGGCACGAGGTGACCCTGCGGATCCACGCGACGATCGAGCAACTGCGCGCCCGGCTCCCCGCCAGCGTCGCGAGCGTGGCGGAGACACCGGACGCGACGACCACCGATCCGCACGCCGAACGCTGGCTCCGCGTCGAACTTCGGGCCGAGCGGCTCGACTGGCTGCCCCCGGTCCTCGCATCGCTCGACCGGCCGTTCGTCATCGAACGGCCGGAGGAACTCCGAAACCTCGTCACCGCGCTCGCCGAACGGCTCACAGCCTCCGCCCGCCAGACCTGACACGCCGTCTGCGGCGAGGGCCGGGCCGTCCAGATCGTCGGGGTTCCGCTCGGCCGGCCGGCCTCTCAGGGGGCGCATTCCCGGAACTCGTGCGCGCCCTTAGTGCGCCCCACGCGGCTGGTTGCCGCACTTTCACCGTCAGTGTTCAAATATGTATCGTCCATCGACCAGTTTCAATTGCGTAACGTCCATCGGCCGCACGGCCGGGATACGGGAGGGCGTCAGAGCCATGCGATCCACACGTAGGCAGGCGATCAGAGCCTTGGCGGGCGCCGGAGCGGCGGCCGGCCTCGGCACGGCGAACTCGCCCTCGGCGTACGCAGCGCAGAGCCCCGGCACGGCCGCGACGGCCGGCCACGGGGGTCAGGTGATCGAGCGCGACGTGTGCGTGATCGGCGGCGGTTCGTCGGGCACGTACACCGCGGTGCGGCTGACGGACCTCGGCAGCAGCGTCGTGGTCGTCGAGCACAAGGACCGGCTCGGCGGGCACTGTGAGACCTACACGGACCCGGCGACCGGACTCACCACCGACATCGGGGTCGAGGTCTTCCACAACCTGCCGATCGTCCAGAACTACTTCAGCCGCTTCAACGTGCCGCTGGTGACCGTGAATGAGGGCGCTGGCCCCACGCCCGTCTACGCGGACTTCCGCACCGGCGAGATCGTGCCGGGCTTCACGACTCCGGTGCCGAGCGCACTCCAGGCCTACTACGGCATTCTGCAGCAGTACCCGTATCTCGCCGCGGGCTATGACCTGCCGAGCCCGGTGCCGGCCGCGCTGCTCGAGCCGTGGGGTGAGTTCGCCGCGGCGAACGGGCTGACCTCGCTGATGCTCCTCGTCAGCGGTTTCGCGCAGGGATTCGCGGACCTTCTGCAGACGCCGACGGTGTACATCCTCAAGTACTTCGGGCTCGCCGTGGTCAACGACATATTCGCCGGCGACTTCCTCAGCACTCCGAAGCACGACAACAGCGCCCTGTACGAGGCCGCTACCACCTTCCTGGGCGAGAACGTGCTGCTGAACACCACCGTGGCCGCGAGCTCACGCTGCGACAGCGGCGTGGAGCTGTCCGCCGTCGGTCCCGAGGGCCCGGTGACCATCCGCGCCAACAAGATCGTCATAACCGCGCCGCCGCTGCCCGGCCTGCTCGGCGCCTTCGATCTCGACAACACCGAGCTCTCCGTGTTCAGCCGTTTCCGCCAGGGCAACTACTACACCGGCCTGGTCCGCCTGCCCGGCGTTCCGGACTCCACCTCCGTGCAGAACATCGGCGCGGACACGCTCTACAACCTCCCGCCGCTGCCCGCGCTCTACGCGGTATCGCCGAGCGCCGTGCCAGGGCTCTTCGACATCAAGTTCGGCAGCGACGTCCCGCTCAGCGACGTGGACGTGCGCGTCGCCATCCTCGAAAGCCTCGGACGGCTGCAGGACGCGGGCACGATCCCCGCTACCAAGCCCGTCTTCGCGGATTACTCCAGCCACACGCCGTACGAGCTCACGGTCAGCGCGTCCGACATCGCCGGCGGCTTCTACGCGAACCTGTACGGCCTGCAGGGGAAGCGCAGCACGTACTGGAACGGCGCCGCGTTCGCAGCGCACGACTCCACCCTGATCTGGCAGTACACGGAGACACTGCTGTCGCAGATCGCGGCGTAAACAACGCTCGATCCATTTGGAGAAATCGCAGTTCACGGCCCGATAATCAGGTGTTCGGTGAGGAGCACGACGGTCTAGACGGCGTTCTACGAATGCTTGTTCGGTCGGGCAGGGCCTTGGTATGGTCCGGCAGTGCTTCGAAAAATTGCAGTTGGGGGCGTCTTGATGGCGCTGCTCGGATTCGCGGGAGTCCCATCCGCGTCCGCGGCGTCATCTAGCGCGACATATCAAACCATCGACTATCACGGCTATGAGATCCAGGTTCCGTCCTCGTGGCCGGTTTACCAGCTCGCAGCCGATCCGACGCGGTGCGTGCTGTTCAATCAGCACGCGGTCTACCTCGGTACGCCGGGAGCCGACCAGCAGTGCCCGACGCGCGCGTACGGGCGGACCGAAGCGGTGCTGGTACAGCCCGAGCAGGCATCGGTTCCGGCGGGAACGGCGGAACTGGGCTCGAACACCGCGTCCTTCTCGGGCCCGCTGACCGCTACGGAGGCGACGGGCCATACGGTGCAGTTCACGGCTCCCGGACCCGGCGTGCAGGTCACGGCGACGTACGGTTCCGGCGAGGCGCAGATCCGTACGATCCTCTCGGGGGCGCGGATGACCGCGAAGACCTCTGCGAAGGCCCCGTCGGTGAGCACCCCGCAGGCCGTGTCCGGCAAACCGTCCACCTCGGCGAGCGGGCATGCGGCGGCGGGAAGCGGCTCGTCCACGGCGACGGTCAAGGGGACCGGGGCGACGGGGCTGTCGCTGGAGCAGGGGCGGGGACTCGGGATCGACACGTGCACCGTGCCGTCGGCCGCCACGATGAGCGACTGGCTCGCATCGCCGTATCGTGTGATCAGCACCTACCTGGGCGGCGCGAACTGGGCGTGCACCTACGGCGACTTCACCGACAGCTGGGTCGGCCAGGTCGCGGCCGAGGGCTGGCAGTTCATTCCGATCTGGGTCGGGCCGCAGGCATCGTGCACGCAGCTGACGAACACGACGGTGATCGACCCGTCAAACGCCGCGGCGCAAGGCCAGGCCGAAGCGGCCAGCGCGGTCGCGGCGGCCCAGGAGTTCGGCTACGGCCGGGGAACGCCGATCTACTATGACATGGAGAGCTACGACAACTCGAACACGGCGTGCAGCCAGGCGACCCTGACGTTCCTCGGCGCCTGGACGGCGGGGCTGCACTCCGCCGGCTACCTCTCCGGCGTGTACTCGAGCGCGGCGACCGGCATCGCGGACCTCGCGAAGCAATACACGAACAGTGCTTATCAGAGCCCGGACGACGTGTGGTTCGCCGACTGGAACGACAACCCGGTGCTCACCAACCCCTACGCTCCGGCCGCCGACTGGCAGGGCGCGATACTGCACCAGTACTACGGAAGCCACGACGAGACCTGGGGAGGGGCCACGCTCAACCTCGACAGCGACGTCATCGACGCCGCGGTCGCCGGAGATCCGTACGCGGCGGCCGGCGGGCAACCCACGGTGACCGACGAGCCCGCCGAGGTTTCCGTGGCGCCGGGCGGCAACGGCAGTACGCAACTGAAGATCCAGGCGGGCGGGCAGGTCTCCGTCGTGCACTGGAAGGCCGACCCGCCCGCCGGAGTCTCGGTCTCGCCGGCGGCGGGCACCGCGATCGTGTCCGGAAGCGGGCAGGTGTCCATCTCGCTCAACGTCACGGGCGCCGCGACACTGGGTTCCGGGCGGTATGACGTGCCCATCACGGCAACCGCGAACGGGAGACAGATCACCGAGACCTTCCTCCTGGTGAGCAGTGGTTCCTCGGTGCCGTCTTCGGTCGTGCTCTACGCGGCCGACGCCCAGAGCATGGCGATCGCGCAGGCCGAAGCGCAGCGACTCGCCTTGCCCGCGAGCAATCTGACCGGCAACTTCGAAACCGCGTGGGCTGACGATTCCAGCGGCTCCGATCTTGTGATCGCGGTCGGTGCCGCGGCGAGTGACGCGCTGTTCCACAACGCCTGCGGCTGGACGAACCCGGCCGGCGAGGCCCCCGGTCACACGCCGTTCGGCTACCCCTCGGTGCCGTTGCGAAGCGCGGCCGGCGGTGTCTTCGAAGGGGCCGACGGGAGCAGCGATGCCGCGACCGGAGTGCTTTCCGAGCAGTTCGCGCAGTATGCGTTGGCCGGGACGGTGCCGAACGAGAATGCCGGCCGGCCGCTCGGATCCACTACTCCGGCGAACACCTGCCTCGGCTCCGCCGACGTGCCGGTGCAGTAGCCGCGCTCCGCAATCGGTGGCCGCACCCGGCATCAGCCGGGTGCGGCCACCTTGCGCCTCCTGGGAGTTCAACAGCACCCTGTTTCCCAACCCGCCCGAGTTCTTCGCCTGGGCGAACGGCCGGCACCTCTACGTCGATCTCGCGCTGCACGGCCAGATCCCGGTCGGCGATCCCCAGGCCGCCGCGACACTGTCCATAGCCGGCGGCAGCCTCGCGCAGGCAGGATGCCCCACCTTCGGACCCTCCGACACCTGCTACGTGTTCGGCTGGGGCAACGAGGCGCAGGCCGAGGCGTACTTCAACCTCGTGCAGGAGTTGTCGAACGACGGCGCGAACTTCTACTGGCTCGACTGGTGCTGCGAAGCATCCGAGGTCTCGACGCCCGGCGTCGACCCCGACGGCTGGATCGGGCAGCTCAGTGCCCAGCAGATGATCGACAACGGCGCGCGCGGATTCGTGCTGTCCCGGGTCGGCGCCTCGAACCTGCGACCGCTGGCCGGTCGATACCCGAGCGGCGCGTGGGCCGACCACCGCTCGGTCGTCCACTTCACCGGCGACGCGTACGCCACCTGGAGCCTGATCTCCGACGAGATCGAGCGCACCACGGGCGAGGCGAGCATCGGCGAACCCTACGTCAGCGACGACATCGGCGGCTTCTACGCGCCGCCGGGCAACAGCAACGACCCCGACGACCTGTATCTGCGCTTCCTGCAGATGGGCGTGTTCCAGCCGATCATGCGACTGCACTCCTCGGACCTCGACCGCCTGCCCTGGCAGTTCGACGCCTCCACCCAAGCCGTGGGCGACGCGTTCCTGCAACTGCGCGAGTCACTCGTCCCCTACCTCCAGGCGGCGTTCCTGTGGAGCGCGCCTGGCGTGCGCCGCTTCTCGACGTCGCCGTGCCGTTCTTCATGGCCTCCGGCCTCGGCAGCCCGAAGGGGGAGAACTTCATCCCTTCCCTGTGCACCCCGAACAAGTGGATCGGCGGCCGGAACCAGAACTAGAACCAGAACCAGGCGCATGAGCGGGAAGCCCCGGTCGGCGATCGAGATGATCGCCGACCGGGGCTGTCTTCGGCTGCCGTACCGCGAACGCGGGACGCCGAACTATTCCTTCGGCTCGGCGGAGCACATCTGCTGGTCGACGAGCGCGACCATGGCGTGTTGGGTGGCCAGGCTGGCGGTGCCGCCGTCGCCGGTCGCTTCGACCACGGCGGCATGTCTCCCATCGGGAGTGATGCCGTCGAGGGTGGTGTAGCCGGGGACGTCACCGCCATGGCTGTAGATGCCTCCTCCACAGCTCAGCGGGAGCCACATCAATCCCAGGCCGTAGCGCGCACCGGGCCACAGGGAGTCGAATTCGTGGGCCGGCACGGTCGTCTCCATCTCGGCCAGTTCGGCGGCCGGCAGCAACCGGCCACCGAGCAGCGCCTGGTGAAAGCGGATAAGGTCGGCGGTGGTGCTGATCATGGCTCCCGATGAGCCGGCATAGGTCATGTTGGCCGAGGTGACGTCGATCGCAGGCCCGGAGCCGAAATCGGAGTAGCCGTGCAGGTGCGTGCCCGGGATGGACGGGTTGGTAGCCGGAGCGACGGTGTGCTGCAGGCCCAGCGGCCGGATGATCCGGTCGGAGACTTCCTGCTGCCAGGTGTGCCCGGTGGCCTTTTCGATGATCATGCCGGCCAGGATGTAGTTGGTGTCGGAGTACTCCCAGTTGGTGCCTGGAGCGAAGTCGGGCTTGTGCCGCATCGCGATCGCCACCAGTTGCCCTGGCGTGTACGTGGTGTACCGGTCGGCCTCGAAGGCGGCGCTCGAGGCGAGCTCCGGGAAGTCGTTGGCGTAGTTGTACAGCCCGCTGGTGTGCTGGAGCAGTTCCCTGATAGTGATTTTGCTGCCGTCGTTGCCGTTGCCGGACACCACGCCCGGCAGCCAGTGTGCGACGGTGTCGTCCAGTGAGAGCCGGCGCTCGGCGGCCAACTGCAGGACCACCGTGGCGACGAATGTCTTGGTGGCGCTGCCGATGCGGAACTCGTCAACGGCCCGCACCAGCGCCCCGGTGGCGGTGTCGGCCTGTCCGGAAGCGGCGTAGGCGGATCCGCGTGGGCCGATCACCTCGGCCAGCACACCGACGGTTCCGGTCTGCTGTACCGCGTCGACCTGTTCCCATAGCGAGTCTTGGCCCACGGAACCCGCCTTGGCCGACGGAATGAACGCGACGGCGAGCAGTGCGGTGGCCAGCGTCGCGGTCACAGCTGCGCGCAGGGTCCTGATCATTGGCTGAACGCTCCCGGTGTGTGGACGTCGTACCGCGGCCGCGGTACGAGCATCACACTAGGAACACGCTTCGTGGCCCACCCTGCTGCCCGCCCCCCAATCCGACAGAGGGCTGACGGGCTTGAATCCGCACGGCCGCGGTGTCGCAGCGCGCGGCCGCCGTGTCGCAGCGCGCGGCCGCCGTCCCGAGCTGTCCACGAGCGTAGACTGGTGGTAGCTCATGTTGAGCTGTCCCCCCTCCGCTCGCGAGAATGCGAGAACCTTGACGAACTCTGCGAACTATCGCCTGCCCGGCATTGGAACGAACTCCCGCGCCGAGTCTTCGGACAGCGCAGCTGTGAACATCGAGCAGTCGCACTCCGTCGAATCCTCGGATGAAACCTGCGCATGCGGTCATTCCCACGCGCTGCATGACCGGATCGCCTCGCGATATTGCACAGTCACCGCCGAAGGCTCCTTGACGCGCGGCTGCATCTGCCCCGCGCCCTCCGCCGTGTCCCCGGCGGGCTAGTCAAGACCCTGTGGCCTGAACGCACTCAACCGCGCCCCGCGACTCTGCCGAGGGGATCTGCCGAGGAGAGCTACAAGCTGCCGCCGACGATGATGTGTTCGACTACACCGCGCTCCAGCGCCGCTCGTCCCAAGCGCGTGGCCGTATAGCAGTCCGCGCCCATCGACTCCGCCGGGAAGCGCACGAGGCTCGCGTGCTCGAGGACCTGGAGGCCCTCGCCGACGAGTTCGGAGAAGCGCTCGTACAGCTTCGCATCCGTGCGGCTCACACCTGGAGCAAATCGGGCGACGATTTTCCCGAAGCCCAGGTAGTTCAGTTCTCCCGCCGCCACCGGCGCGACCTCTGTGAATGCCTTGGTCATCACCTCGGCTCCCAGCTGCGGCAGTGACAACGAGCCGGCGCGGTCGGCCTCGGCTTCCAGCGCGGTCTTGCGGGCGTCACGTTGTTCCTTCTTGCCAGACAGCTGCGGCATGCGATTCTCCTGACGTGGTGCGCTGCACGTAGGCCCGGCCTTCGACGCGCACGCTACCAGGGGCGACACCTTCTAAGAGGTGTCGCCCCTGGTGGGAATCATGCGGTACTCGGCCGTTAGGGTGGGGCCGGGCTACGCGCTATTCCACGCCGAGGAGTCTCGGGTTGTTGTCGGAGGTGATCGTGGTGCCGGTGCCCATGGCCAGCCACAGGTACCCATCGCCACCCTTGAACTCAACTTCGAAATTGCCGTTGGACAGCGTGACGAGCGACGGACTCGTGTTGCCGAAGACCCCCAGGCGCATCGGGTTGTTCTCGGAGGTCATGCCCGTTCCCGAACCCGTGGCCAGCCAGAGAGCCTGCCGCTCAGCCGGGCGCGGAACCAGTTTTCCGTTCAAATCCGTACAGCCTCGGCGTGTGGTCTCGGTCGGGCGTAGGCCCGTCGCCGGATGGCAGCCCGGCCTCGGAGCTGGGATAACGGATCACATGAATGAAGCGTCCGTCACCGCATACCTCGAGCGGATCGGCCTGCCGCGTCCCGGCCGTGCCGACACGGAGTACCTGCGCCGTCTGCACGGTCGGCACCTGCACACGGTGCCGTTCGAGAATCTGAGCATCCACCTCGGCGAGGACGTGCCCCTGGACGAGGACGCGCTCTTCGACAAGATCGTCACGCGGCGGCGCGGCGGATACTGCTACGAGGTCAACGGGCTGCTCGCAGCGCTGCTGCGCGCCCTGGGCTACCGGGTGAGCCTGCTCGCCGTGCGCGTACACGGCGGCGACAGCGGGTTCGGTCCGCCGTTCGACCACCTCGCGCTGCGCGTCGACCTCGACGAGCCGTGGCTCGTGGACGTCGGCTTCGGCCGGCACACCGAGTTCCCGCTGCGCCTCGACGCCCGCGGTGAGCAGACGGACCCTGGCGGCGTCTTCCGCATCGAGGCGACACCCGACGGCGACCTCGACGTCTACCGCGACGAAACCCCGCAGTACCGCATCGAGCAGCGTCCCCGTGAGCTCGCGGACTTCACGATCGCGCACGGGTTCCAGCGGTTCTCGCCCGCGTCCCATTTCACCCGCTCGCCGTTCTGCACCATCCTGACGGACACCGGCATGATCACCTTGGCGGGCCGCAGACTGATCACCACCACGCAAGGCGGCGTGCGCAGCGAAGAAACGCTGGACGACGACGCGCAGGTGCTCGCCGCCTACCGCACACACTTCGGCCTCACGCTCGACCGCGTGCCCGACCACAGCCAGGGCACCAGCTGACGACGCCCAACAAATGCGCGTGGGCGTGGAGCTTGAGGTGCGGCTGCCCGCCGCTCCCCCGCACCCAGGATCGGCCTAGACGAGCGAGTCCGAAGTTATGGGCTGGTCAGCAGTCACCGGCTGCCACGCATGACGGGCCGTTCGGCGCTCTGCACGCACCGTTCACCGTGTGATGCACAGCACTGAGTTCCCGCGGCATAGGCCGCACCGCAGCGTCGTTACACCTAACGTGCCTCCGCCAAGGAATCCGGAGGCCAAGCGAGCCGCCTCAGCACGTCAGATCGCCCTGTCGCGACTCACTTCCATCGCTCGCATGGAGGTGTACCCATGGCTCTCAGCCCTCGCTTCTCGCTCGACACCCTCGCCCTCGTCGGCGGCGGCTTCCTGGCCGTCACCGCGATGTCCTTCTCGGCCTCGACGGCGGGTTGGATCGGGTTCGGCGTCTCCACGCTGTTCGCGGTCCTCGCGGCCGGCGCGGCGGCGGCCACCCGGTCCGGTTCGGCCCGCTTCGGGCACGGCGCCCTCGCCCTGGTCGCGCTGTGGTCGCTGATCGCCGCGCTGACCTTCTCCGGCAGCGCGCTGACCTGGCTGGTGTTCGCCGACGCGCTCGCACTCGCGGCCGTCGGGCTCGCCGATCTGACCGCACACGAGGTGGGCACCGAGCACGTCGTGCACTCGCTCGAGGTGCACAACGTCGCAGAGCACGAACTCGCTGCCTGAGTTCGCGCCGACACGGAAGTACGCGACCCCGGAAGGCGGGGCCGAGCCGCTGAC
>NZ_DASZKT010000123.1:0-3114 GCF_035552695.1 Actinospica sp. | reverse complement strand
GAAGGCGCTCACCCGGCTTGGCCTCGCCCTCGGCGATAGCGCGGCGGATCTCGGCGGCCACCTGTTCGTGCAGGTGAGCTGGGTCGTCGCGATCTATGTTGACATCGATCAATGTGCTACTTACACTAGCACATTGATATGGCCGTCGAAACGCCCCTGATGCCGCTCGCTCCCGATCAAGAGATCGAGGCAGGCGTCATCGAGGATGCCCGCGCGCGGCAGCGCAGACACCGCGGCATCGCCGCAGCACTGATCGTGGCCGCCGCGCTCGCGGCCGGCCTGATTCTCGGCTTCACCGGTGGAGGCGGCGGCTCGCGAGCTGGGCGCCACAGCGGTGGCCGCGGCTCTGGCGCAGGGGCAGCAGGGCACGCATCCGATCAGGTGCCGGCGGCCGCCTCGCTCAGACTGCCTCCGAACATTGGACAGTTTGGTCTAATCGCGCCGAGGGTCGGCTGGGCCGTGAATGGGGTCGGGTTTTTCATCACCCGCGACGGCGGGCGTCGCTGGAGCCGTGAGAAGGTGCCCAACCTGAGCGGGGACATCCTGGCGGAGCTCTACACCACGGCCTCGCCCGCAGCCGATACTCTGGTTCTGTCCTTCACCTCCGGGACGTCCACCTACGACCGGACCTGTCCTGGTGCGCCGAGCCCGGCGATCGGTGCCGGTGCGCTCGCGGTGAGCACAGACTCAGGGCGTAGCTGGCGAGCGTCCTCGCTTCCCGCGTGCCGGTTGGCGTCCTCGCTCAGCTTCCTCGACCCCGAGGTTGGCTTTGCGCTGGCGCATGAGTCCGCAGCGCGGCAGGCGATCTACCAGACCACCGACGGCGCTCGCAGCTGGCATTTCCGCGGGACCATCCCGCTCGGCAACTCCAACGGCTCGATTGCCGTTGCCAGCCGGGCCGATGCTTGGGCCGTCCGCTTCACCTCCGGATTAGGGGCCAGCGGTCGAGGCACGCTGTACCGCACGAACGACGGCGGCCGAAGCTGGACACGCAGCGATATCTGCCACGGAACCACTGTCCGGATGATCACCACCACCTGCCAGGCCCCCCGCTTCTTCGGCACCGCCGGTGTGATGCCCGCCGTAGCCACCAACAGCGCGACCCACACCAACCGGCTCCTCCTGTACACGACCAAGAACGCAGGCCGCACCTGGTCAGCTCACCAGGTGCCCATCGGCCAGGCGCTCAAGTGGTACATCATCCACGGGCAACCGATCCCGTTCTCCGCACCCAACGCGCGCGACCTGTTCGTGTTCCTGAGCGGAGCTCTCTACACGAGTGTCGACGGCGGCCGCACCTGGTCGCGGCTCCCGGAACCGCACCTCTCCGGATATGCCGTCTTGGACTTCGCGTCCGCCGAGTACGGCTGGATCCGGGCCGGCAGCGACTTCGACTACACCACCGACGGCGGCCGGCACTGGAAGCAGATCGGCAGGCACTGACCCAGTCGCCTTCGCGCCATCGCGGCGCGCGTCTCCGCTATTGCCAGAGCAGCCACGGGCCCACGCTTTCTGCTTCAGGCGTCGAGCAACAGCGCGGCACGATCCGGCACGCCGAGATCCGGCCCTAGCCGCGGGTGTTCGGCGGCGAATGTCACGTAGAACACGTGCCGCTCGCCGGCCTGGCGGTGCTTGACGAACCTCAGCGTGTCGAGATCGGCGAGGAATCCCAGCCGCCTATGACGATGCTCGGCGTGGGCGCCCCACGCTGCGGTGCAGCGAGGTCGTTGATCGTGCCCGGCGGCCTGCTCAACTCGTCGATGACGGCCTGCTCGGGAGTCGGCGGGCCCATCGCGCGAACGCTACCCGACTCGCTGAGCCCAACAACTGAGGGACTCGATGACGCGAGAGTTGCGCTTTCCCTGCAGCAGGAGCATTTCGAACACGTGCGTCGTCTTCCCTGCCTTGCGCGCGCTAAGCAGAAGCCGCGCTGCGGCCAGGCGGACCGCACCTGCTTTGTCGCCGACGGAGCCTTCGGCGCTCCGCTGCCGCTCTCGACGGCCGCGAGGGCAAAGGAGAAGGCGGCTGCCGTCGATTCGAGCCTGGCATAGCGGCCGGTCGTTCGTGGATACGGGAGCGCCGGTCTCTTCTCGGAGGGCGCCGTCACGCGGCGAAAAGTGTGCCGCTCAGGGGCGGGGTGTCAGGCGTTCTGAAGGTCACGCCAGCGCAGCCACTCGGCGACAGGCGCGAAGTCGATCTCGGGGCGGCCGGTCGCACTAACGACGAATAGAGTGGCGCCTAGGTCCCGCAGCGGTTGCCCGACGGACGCCGGGTCGCCGGCCACGAGCACCGACCGCTCGATCTCGTCGGGGGGGCGCCCGATCTCCCGGCAGTAGCGATCAAGGACTCGCGACTTGTGCGCGAAGGCCTCGCCTTCGGCGAACGTATGCCAGGTGTCGGCATGCTGGGCGACCAGACGTAGCATCCGTCGCTCGCCCGAGCCGGCTATCAGGATCGGGAGCGGCCCCGCGGGCGGCGGCTGAAGTCGCAAGAGACGGTTGCGGATTCGCGCCAGCCCGTGTTCGAGGTCAGTGATACGGCTGGCGACCGACCCGAACTCGTAGCCGTATTCGAGGTAGTCCCGCTCCTTGAACCCGGCCCCGACGCCCAGTATGAGCCGGCCGCCGGCAACGTGGTCGACGGTCCGGGCCATATCGGCAACGAGGTCCGGGTTGCGGTATCCGATGCAGCTGACGAGCGGGCCGAGTGTGATCTGTGATGTCGAGGCCGCCCAGGCGGCGAGCATCGTCCAACACTCGAAGTTCGGATCCGTGGAGTTGGCCCCCGGGCCGAAAAAGTGATCCCAGTTGAACAACGCGTCGACGCCCATCGCCTCCGCCTCACGCGCTGCGGCAAGGAACGCGGGCCAGTCCGCGCCGTACTGCGCGACCTGCACCGCCACGCGAGCTGGTCTTACCTGCATCGGGTCAACCTACAGCGATGCGTGCAGACTCAGTTACGCCAACCGCCGGCTGTCCTTTGTCGCAAAAATCGGCAGCCTGAGCAGGGCTGTGGTTTGGGCTTACTGGGGCAGCGTCGCCTCCGCCCCAACTGATGTCGTGAGGAGCGGCCCGAAGGTCCAGAGCGGCACTTCTGCTTTGTCGCCGCACCAGC
>NZ_DASZKT010000122.1:0-45980 GCF_035552695.1 Actinospica sp. | reverse complement strand
CCGCTGGCACGGTAGCGCCTCGGCGCCCCCGCGCGGTACCCGTTGGTGGGATAGTCGGCCATTCCGGTTGCGCACGAGCGGCGGCGCGCGGGATTCTGGCAGCCGCATAACTTGGACACCCGCACGAGCGAGCAGGTCGGCAGGATTAGACAGTGATCTTCAAGAGAGTCGGCGAGGGACGGCCGTACCCCGACCATGGGCGCACGCACCGCGCCTGGGCCGAGGTGTCGCCGCGTCAGATCCGGCTCGACCAGCTCGTCACCACGAAGCGGCAGCTCGATCTCGACGCGCTGCTGGCCGACGACTCCACCTTCTACGGCGATCTGTTCGCGCACGTGGTGAAGTGGCACGGCGAATTCTTCCTCGAGGACGGGCTGCATCGAGCCGTGCGTGCCGCTCTGCAGCAGCGCACAGTACTCCATGCGCGCGTACTTGACCTCGATCTGTGAATACTCTGAGCGACCGTCCGGGTACTTTCGGTGCATGGACTCGAATCCCCAGCCCGAAGACCGCCAGAACCCGGACCCGGAGCACGCCGAGGGGCCGGCATCCGAACACGCCGTACGCTCGCCCGGCGAGATCGGCGGCAAGAAGTTCCGGGTCGGGGTCGACGACGCCTACGTACCCTTCCGCAACCGGACCAAGAGGCGTCGCAAAACCCTGGCCCTCGTCCTCGGCGGGCTGCTGATCCTCGGGGTCGGCGCGTACGGCCTGGTGAACCTGGTCACCGCGCCGGAGCAGAACACGGCGGACGCCTCGTGCAAGGCGGGTTCCGCGCACGCGCTCGGGGCCGACGCCCAACTCCCGGCGGTCGCGGCCGCGCCTGCCGCCGCGGGTTCGGCGACCGGAGCGGCGAAGTTCACGCTGAACGTCTACAACTCCACCCAGCGGCACGGCCTCGCCGCGCACACCGCGACGGAACTCAAGCAACGCGGCTTCGTCATCGGCCAGGTCACCAACGACCCGCTGAAGGCGAACCTGGCCATCGCGGCCCAGGTGCGCGGCGGGAAGTCGCAGGCCGCCGAGGAGCGCCAGGTGGCGGCCGAGGTTCCGGGCGCGCAGATCCAGACCGACAGCCGCAACGACCCGAGCGTCGACCTCGTGCTCGGCACCGGCTTCACGTCGCTGGCCAGCACCCAGCAGGTGACCTCCGCGCTTCAGGCCGCCGCCGTGGCAGAGGCCAGCGCGTCCGCCGCCGCCGATGACGCCGCCCACTGCGCGCACTGACGACCGAGGCTGACGGACGACGGGCGGCAGGCGGCAGGCGGCAGGCGGCAGGCGACGAAAACTCAGCGCTAGCGGTAACCCCGCTTCAGGAGGTATTTCGCCCCTGAGGCGAATCCCTCGGGGCTGAGCACCTCGAAGCCGAAGGCGTCGGCGAGCCGGTTGGTCGTGTTGAACGCGGTGCAGACCGCCAGCGCGTCCTCGACCTGCCGGGGCGTGACGCCCGCGGCCAGCACCTCGCGCATGTCCGCGGAGCTCACGGTGCCGGCGGCGATCAGCTTGCCGAGCATCCGCAGCGTCGCCCGGAGCGGCTCCTCGACGGGGGCCGAGTCCAGGTCGTCGAGCACGGCCACGACCCGCGGCGTGTCCTGATAGGCCTGGCTCGCTGTCGCGGTGTGCGCGCCGATGCAGAACGCGCTCTCGTTCACCTTCGACACGTAGGCCGCCATCAGCTCCCGGTCGGCGACCGACCAGGCGGACGGCCCGCGCATCGCCTCGTGCGTGAACTCCTTCGCCCGGGAGCCGTAGAAGTCGGGCCGGTAGAAGACCAACTTGGCGGCGTCCGGCACCGGTTGCCGAGAGAACAGCCGGATGACCGTGAACAGCAGCTTGGTCGACGGGCTGTACCCGCGGTTGAGGACGTCGAGCCGCATCAGCCGACCTTCCCTTCGGCCGTTACTTCTGCCAGGGTCGCCAGTCCCGCCTCGTACAGCCGCGTGGACTGGCCGACCGCGGCGCATACCACCAGCTCGAAAAGCTGGTCCTCGCTGAAGCCCGCAGCCTTCGCCGCGGCGAAGTCCGCCTCGGTCACCCGCGTCGGCCGTGCGACGACCTTGCCGACCAGCGCGTCCAGCGGCGCGGCCAGGCCGACATCGCCGAAGGCGCGGACCCGCTGCTCCGCGGACGCGCTGCCCTCGCCGTTCAAGACGCGTTCCACGAGGGCCCGATATGTCGCCTGCTTGATGTCCTGATCCGGCATGCTTCCAGGATGCGGCAAACAGCACGGAGCCGGTAGTCAGACGGGCTGACTACCGGCTCTTGGAGCGGTGACGGAGGGATTTGAACCCTCGGTGGCTTGCACCACAAACGCTTTCGAGGCGTTCTCCTTAGGCCGCTCGGACACGTCACCGGGGAGAACATTACCCGATGGGTCGCCGTGAGGCGAAAAACTTATCAAGCAGGGCGCCGGCCTCTGCGGCGAGGATTCCGGAGACCACTTCGGGGCGGTGGTTCAGGCGTTGGTCGCGCGGGAGATCCCAGAGCGAGCCGACGGCGCCGGCCTTGGGATCGGCGGCGGCGTAGACGATCCGGTCGACGCGGGCGAGCACGGCGGCGCCGGCGCACATGGCGCAGGGCTCGAGCGTGACGACGAGGCTGCATCCGGACAGCCGCCAGCTGCCGAGCGCCCGGCCCGCCGCACGCAGGGCGAGCACCTCGGCATGGCCGACCGGGTCGTTCTCGGCCTCGCGCACGTTGCGGCCGCGGCCGAGCACCCGCCCGGCCTCGTCCACGACCACGGCGCCGATCGGCACGTCGCCGCCCGCGGGGGCGAGGGCGGCCTCACCGAGGGCCACCCTCATCCACCCGGCGTACCGCTCGGCCAGCCAGGACGGCAGCGCGCTCAGCGGACCGCCTCGAGCTCCTCGGCCGCGCCGAGCCAGCCGGCGATCTCGGACAGCGCGTCGGCCGGGGTCAGCCGTCCGTCGCACAGCGAGATCAGCGCCTTCGCGGTCCGGCCGAAGTCCGCCAGCAGCGCCGCGTCGCCCGCGGGGCCGCTCGGCGTGCTGGGGCCGGTGTACTCCTCGTCCTCGAGTTCCACCTCGGCCTCCTCGTCGAGGTCCGCGTCCGCCTCGACGGCCGCCACCTCCTCCGGAATCGCGGCGAGGGCCGGCTCCACCACCGGCGAACCGTCCGGGCCGACCGGCAGCAGGCTGCCGGCGGTCAGCAGGTCCGCGTAGCCGGAGCGGCTCACGCCCGCGAGGTCGGAGGCGAAGACCCGCGGGTCCTCGTCGAGGTCGAGCCGGACGACCGCGAACCAGGCGTCCTCCCGCTCCAGCAGGACGACGGCCGTGTCCGGCTCCTCGTCCTCGCAGGCCTCCCGAATGAACTCGACGAGGCCGATGCCGTCGTCGACCTCGTCAAGGTCGACGTCGCGCGCCTGCCACTCGTCCGTGTAGCGCGCAAGCAGAGCTGCGAAATAGGCCACGGTCTGCCCACTCTCCCCTCTCTCCGACACGTACTCACGTACTGTTCGTGCTGCTCGTTGTAGTTCAGTATCCGTCTGCCGGGCCGAATCCCGGGTTTGCGCAATCGGTGAACTGGCGTGCGAACCCGATGCGTCCAGCCAAGTGTGCCACCAGATCGGTCAGTCTCAGTGCTCGTTCATCCAACAGCTGCTCGCAGGCCAACTGGAGTTCCAGCGGTTCGAGCCCGAGGTCGGCGAAGATCGCGTCGTCGCCCGCCGGACCCTGACTATGATCCTTCGTCAGCCCGAGCCGCTCGAGCACCTGCGCGGCCACCGGGTCCTCCTCGGCCGCGGACCGCTCCGAGATGAACAGCAGCTCCTGCCGGCCGACCAGGCGCAGGGCGATGAAGTACTCGTCGCCGAGGCCGAGCAGGCCCAGGGTCGGGCCCTCGGACTCCTGCTGCCGGACGGCGGCGACGAACAGGTCGAGGTCCTCGGCGACGTGCGGGGGCAGCGGGGCGGCCGCCCAGCGCCCGTCCTCCTGGTACACGGCCACCGCGAAGTCGACGAACTCCTCGTCGAACGGCGCCTGCTGCCCGGCCTGTGCCATGCCCGTCCTTCCGGCCTCCCGACGCCGGCGGCCGCCACGCCACGCCTCATCACGTGACGTCACGGCGCGGCCACGTCGTCTGCTCACTGCATCGTCGCAGAAAGAGGCGCCAAGCGGCACTGGTTCGGGCGCGCGGACTGTTACCAGCGCGGGCGCAGATCAGTCGGCCGGGTCAGTACCGGAAGGTACGGAGCAGCCGGGCGTGCAGCTCCGCGTTGCGGGCCTTGCGCGGCGCGACGCGCTTGCGCAGCTCCTTGGCCTCGGCGAGTTCGGCGAGGAAGACGGCGCGGCGCAGCCCGCGATCCTCGGACTGCTGCGGCGTGTCGGAGCCGGTGGGGGGGTTCGCGGCGGGCCTCGGCGGATTCTTGGCCGGGTTCGCGCCGGAATTCGACGGGGGATTGCCGCGGGCCGCCGCCCGCTGCCTCGCCGCCTGCTCGGCCGGACCTGTGCCACGTCGCTCGCTCATGGTCACCCCGATTCCTTCCTCAAGACCCTACCCCTGCTGACCGGGACGGCAACCCGAAAAAGCCTTCGCCGCCGGGGCCGCATACACTCTTCGGCATGCGTATCCACGTCGCCGACCATCCGCTGATCGCCCACAAGCTCACCGCACTGCGCGACCAGCAGACCGACTCACCGACTTTCCGCCGGCTGGCCGACGAGCTGGTGACGCTGCTCGCCTATGAGGCCACGCGGGACGTCCGGGTATCCCCGTTCGAGATCGTTACACCTGTGGCGCCCACCACAGGCGTGCGGCTGGCCGCGCCCAAGCCGCTCGTCGTGCCGATCCTGCGGGCCGGCCTCGGCATGCTGGACGGCATGGTGCGGCTGCTGCCGACCGCCGAGGTCGGCTTCCTCGGCATGGTCCGCGACGAGGGCACGCTCACCCCGTCCACCTACGCCACCCGCATGCCGGACGACCTCTCCGGCCGCCAGTGCTATGTGCTCGACCCGATGCTGGCCACCGGCGGCACGCTGATCGCCGCGGTGAACCTGCTCGCCTCCCGCGGCGCCGAGGACGTGACCGCGATCTGCCTGCTGGCCGCGCCGGAGGGCATCGCGGCGATGGAGAAGACGCTGGGCGACTCCAGTGTGCCGGTCACGGTCGTCACCGCCGCGATCGACGAGCGGCTCAACGAGCACGGCTATATCGTGCCTGGCCTCGGCGACGCCGGAGACCGCCTCTACGGCGTGGCGGGGTAGCGCGCGAGAGGCGCGTCAGGGTTCTGAAAGGGCGCGCGGAACGATCACCGTGCTCCCGAAGGCTCCCGGGGGCCGTACTTCGCAGAACTCGATGACGGCGGCCGATTCCGCGGCCACGTGGGTCCCTATGGCCTGGCACGTCAGTATTGTGACGCGGATTCCGGTTTCCGAGGGCGGTCCCGTCGGGTAGGGCGTAGAGGGAGGAACAGCCCGAACCGCCGAGCACGGGGTGGGCCGATCTTCCGGTGTGCGAACGATAATCAGGCTACGCTGGTGGCGAACATCAGCAGAGTCGGAGGGGACGAGGAGAGGCCCATGCCGAAGGCAAAGCCCGCCATCCAGTGGGGCATCGTGATCTTCCTAGTCTTCTATATAGTCCATGACCCGAGTTCCTCGACGCGGCTGGTGGGGAACGCGTTCGACTTCATCTCGAACACGGTCCACACCCTGTTCTCGGTGTTCTCGTTCCACTCGACCGCCTGAGGCCCGATGTCCATGACGGACTTCTCCCAGACGCCTGCTACCGAGGCGCCCGGGTGGATCAAGAAGTACCTGGACCCGAGCGAGAAGCTGGTGTTCCACGCCCGTTTCCACCCGGCCACGCTGCTCGAGCCGGTGTCCGTGTTCGTGCTCGGCCTGGTCGCGACGAGCTATGCCGACCTCGCGGTCCGCTCCACCTCGGGGCGCAGCCGCGAGGTGCTGGTGGTGGTCTGGGTGGTGTGGGCGGCCTGGGCGCTGTCCACGATATGGGACTTCAAGACGCTGTCCGGGTTCTATACGGGTTCCGCGGTCGCCCGGCTGTTCTCCTTCCTGCTCACCGCCGGCTTCATCGCGCTGTTCGGCTACATCGGCAAGACGCGCGGCGTGGGCTCGGTGTTCTGGTTCGCGCTGCTGCTGTACGCGCTGTGGGTCTTTCTGCAGGTGCTGCTCTACCTCAGCCACTACATGGTGCTCACCAACAAGCGGCTGATCGTCGTGGAGGGCATCGTCAACCGCGAGGTGAAGTCGCTGCCGCTGGAGAAGCTGTCGGACATGATCTACCAGCGCACCGCGCTGGGACACGCGCTCGGTTACGGCACCTTCAACCTGCAGGCGCCCGGCGCGTCCATCAACCTCGGCCGGTTGAAGTACGTGAGCAAGCCGGACAACACCTATCTCCAGGTCTCGCACCTGCTCTGGTCGGCGAAAGCACCGGACCCGAAGAAGATACGGCTGGACGGGCAGGTCGCCGAACGGGGTCCGGACGGTCCGATGCCGCGGAACATAAGCCTCAGCGGCGAGATGGACGGCTGAGTTCTCGTTCACAGACATGACAAAGGCAGGCGGAGGAGAGATCCACCCCGCCTGCCTTTGTCATACCTCTGACTGAGTTGCCGCTCGTGCCGCTGAGCCCTCAGACGAGGCCCGGCGGCACCTGGTCCAGCGTGCGCAGGATCGCCGTGGCCAGCTCCCGCGCGGTTTCCGCGGTCAGCTCCACCGCGACGCGCGCGCCGGCGCCCCGTCCCGGGTTGCGGAAGTCGATGTTGAGGGTGTGCTCGGCCGGGGCGTGCACCGGGTGGTCGAAGTAGACCGAGGTCTCGGTCAGCGTGAACCAGCCGTCGGCGCCCTTGCCGCTGCCTTCCGTCTCCACCATCTCCGTGATGTACGTGCACATGGCGATCAGGCCCCGAGGTGCTTGCCGTAGAACGCGGAGATGCGCGCCCAGCCGTCCTTGGCCGCCTCGGGCCGGAAGCTCGGGCGGTCCACCGCGAAGAACGCGTGGCCCGCGTCCTCGTAGGAGTGGAACTCGAACTCCTTGCCGGCGTCGGTGAGCAGCTTCTCGAACTCGGCGACCTGCTCCTGCGTCGGGTACTTGTCATCCTTGCCGAACAGGCCGAGGATCGGGCAGCGGGCCTCGGTGACGCGCTCGTTGAGGGCGTTGATCTTCAGCGGCCAGCCCTCGGGCACGGTGCCGGTGACGTAGGCGCCGTAGCAGTCCACCGCGGCGTCGACGTCCACGGTGATGGCGGCCAGCACGCTCTGCCGCCCGCCGGAGCAGTAGCCGATGGTGCCGACCTTGCCGTTGGAGTTCGGCAACGAGCGCAGGTAGTCCGCGCCGCCCTGGACGTCGATCGTGAGCCGCTCGTCCGGCACGCCGCCGTTCGCCCGGCCGGTGGCCGCGGCGTCGTCCGGCGCCGCGCCCGGCGCGTCCCGCCAGTAGAGGTTCGGCATGACGGCGTTGTAGCCCATCGCGGCGAAGCGGCGGGTGATCTCCTTGGACGGCTCGTCGTAGCCCGGCATGTGATGGATCACGACGACACCGCCACGCGGCGCGGCGTCCTGAACGAGCGCCGCGTAGGCCTCGATCTCGCCGTCCCCGGTGCCGATGGTGATGGTCTGGGAAAGGAAGGCATCGCTCATGCGCCCAGTCTTAGACTAATTAGGCTGGCTCAGCAACTACGGTGCGGGTGCGTCACGAGGAATGTGATGTGAATGACTGAGCCGCGCCCCGGGAGTCACCCGCGCGCGGGGACCGGTCCCCGCGCGCGGGTGCGACGATCCGCTCGAAGTCCGGAGCAGGAGAGTCCGCATTCGAAGGTGGGGCCATGGACCCGAGCGACGCGAGCGCCATGCGCGGTGCCAGAACCGTCCGGCGCGCGGACCTGGTCCTCGGCGACCGGCTCGGCCGCGGCGGGCAGGGCACCGTGCACCGCGTCGCGGGCAGACGCGACGGTGTGACGATCGCCCTCGGGCCCGGGCGCGACATCGACGGCTGGGAGTCGGTGTACAAGGAGTACCGGTCCGAGGTGCTGCCCGAGCTCGACCCCGCGGCCCTGGCGGCGATGGTCGATCTGCAGGCCGCGGCGGGGCCCTATGCCGGCGACGCGCGGTGGCTCGCGAACCAGACCGCGTGGCCCTCGGCCGTCGTCGAGGAGGGCGGTTCCGTCCGCGGATTCCTGATGCGCGCTGTCCCCGACCGGTTCCACTTCGACTTCCGCGCGCTGACGTCCGCCGACGAACGCCGTCTGGCGAACTTCGAGTACCTGCTGAACGACGACGCGTACGTCGGCGGCGTCGGCCTCCAGGTCAGTGAGCGCGACCGGGTCGAGCTGCTGCGCGACCTCGCGGGGACGCTGATTCGCCTGCACCGCATGGGGATCGCGGTCGGCGACCTGTCGCCGAAGAACCTGCTGTTCGCCACCGTCCCGCAGCCCGAGTGCTTCCTGATCGACTGCGACGCGATGCGGCTCGCCGGCGCCAGTGTGCTGCCGCAGGCCGAGACGCCCGACTGGCAGTTGCCCGCCGCGGAGGAGCGGGCAACTGCCGTCGGGGACGCCTACAAGTTCGCCCTACTCGCCATCCGCTTGTTCGCGCGGAACCAGACGACCACCGACGCGTCCGCGCTGGCGACGTTCAGCCCCGAACTCGGCGACCTGGCCCGCGCGGGTCTCGACCCGGATCCGACCCGGCGTCCCACGCCGGTGCAGTGGGCCGAGCAGCTCGGCGCGGCGGTCGCGAGCGCCTCGACGGTCACCACGCGGACGGTGACGCAGGCGGCGACGAAAATCACGACACAGCAGGCGACGCAGACCACGACGAAGGTCAGCACAAAGGTCGCCAAGACATCGAAACTGCGGGTCACGGCTGGCGGCAGTCACGGATGGCAGCCTCCGCAGGCAGGTCAGGGCCAGCAGGCCGGACAGCGTCGCCCGCCGGTGCACCCGTCTCTGCCCGTGATCGGCGCGCCGAGCGCTCCGGGGGCAGCGATCAATCGCAGCGGCGTGGTCGGCACGATCGTCGGCGTCGTGATCCTGATCCTGGTCATCGTGCTCGCGGTGAACCAGCATCCGAACTCGACGCCGTCGTCCACCGCGGCCACCGCGACCGCAACCGACACCGCAACCGACACGACCAACGACACCTCGACCGACCGGCCGTACGACACCAGCACCACCACGGATGACGGCTACACGCCGGACTACTCGACAACCGCCGCCGCCCCCACGACACAGGCCGAGGACGCCGTAGCGCAGGCCGTGGTCGGCTCGTGCTTCTACGACTACGGCACGAGTACGACGCCGAACCTGGTCTCGACGTCGTGCACGACCGGCGCGTTCGAAGTGGTGCGGATCTTCAATGACACCACCAGCCTGAGCAGCTGCGACAACGTCGCCGACAACGATGAGGCCGTGTCGTCACCGGCCGACGATCTCGTCCTCTGCCTCAGCTACCAGAACTCCGGCGGCGACGCCTTCCACGCGGCGCAGGGCGACTGCGTCTACGGGCAGTCCGGGTCGAGCTCGGAGTGGGACACGGAGTCCTGCGAGACCGGGAACTTCAAGGTACTGGCCGTCTACCGAGGCACCACCGACTCGAGCAAGTGCAGCTCGTGGCCGCACTACGTCCAGTGGAAGGATTTCACGGTCGGTGGCGATTCCGGCCTGGACGTGCTGCTGTGCATGTCGATGAACTATCCCGACGACGCCGGCTACGCGACGCAGAACGAGTGCCTGTCCAAGACCGGCAGCAACTCCCAGCCGCACTTCACCAACACGGGCTCCTGCAGCAACTCGAACGTGTACGTCACTGGGCGCACCAATAAGTACGACGACCCCGGCTTCTGCGGGAACGACGGAGCCACCTGGTGGCAGAACTCCGACTACCCGGCGCTCGCCTACACGGTCTGCTGGCGGTACCGCTAACTCTTCTCCAGGCGCACCGGCACCGACTTGGACGCGGGTGTGTTGCTGGTCTCGGCGACGAAGTCGAGCGGGACCAGCACGTTGGCCTCGGGGAAGTACGTCGCGACGCAGCCCTTGGCCGTCGGGTAGGCGACAGCGCGGAACCCGCTCGCGCGGCGCTCACCGTCCTTCCACACGCTCACCAGATCGACCTTGTCACCGTCCCGCATGCCACGAGACTCCAGGTCGGCGGGGTTGACGAACACGACCCGGCGTCCGCCGTGGATGCCGCGGTAGCGATCGTCGTACCCGTAGACGGTGGTGTTGAACTGGTCGTGCGAGCGCAGGGACTGCATCAGCAGACAGCCGTCCGGAACGTCGGTCGCGGTCATCTCGTTGACCGTCAGCCGGGCCTTTCCGGTGGCGGTGGGGAATTCGCGGGAGTCGTGCGGCGGCCGGGGCAGCAGGAATCCGCCGGGCTGGCGCACCCGATCGTCGTACGCGTGGAATCCGGGCACGACGCGCTCGATGTGCCCGCGGATCACGGAATAGTCGTCGCGCATCGCGCGCCAGCCGAGCTCGTCGCCGAACATCGCCTCGGCGAGCCCGGTGACGATCGCGACCTCGCTGCGCACCGTCGGCGCGGGCGGGAGCAGGCGGCCGCGCGAGGCGTGCACCATGCTCATCGAGTCCTCGACGCTGACGAGCTGTTCGCCACTCGCCTGCACGTCGCGCTCGCTGCGGCCGAGGCAGGGCAGCAGCAGCGCTTCGCGGCCGTGCTGCAGGTGCGAGCGGTTCAGTTTGGTGGCGATGTGCGCGGTCAGCGCGCAGTTGCGCATCGCCGCCTCGGTCACTGCGGTGTCCGGCGTCGCGACCGCGAAGTTGCCGCCGAGCGCGACGAACACGTCGACCTTCCCGTCCCGCATGGCGCGGATGGAATCGACCGTGTCCGTGCCGTGCTCGCGCGGAGGTTCGAACCCGAACTCGTCGCGCAGGGCGTCGAGGAACGTGTCCGGCATCTTCTCCCAGATGCCCATGGTGCGGTCGCCCTGGACGTTGCTGTGCCCGCGGATCGGCGCCGGTCCGGCGCCCGGGCGGCCGATGTTCCCGCGCAGCAGCAGGAAATTGACGATCTCTCGGATCGTCGGCACGGAGTTCGGGTGCTGAGTCAGCCCCATGGCCCAGCAGACGATCACACTGCGCGCCGAGATCACGTCGTCGGCGGTCCGCTCGATCTGCTCGCGTGTCAGGCCACTGAGTTCCTCGATCCGCGGCCAGCCCAGCGACTCCCAGTGCGCCTTCGCCGCGTCGAGGCCGTCGCAGTAGCGCTCGAGGAATTCGTGGTCGAACACGCTCCCGGGCAGTGTCTCCTCGTGCTCAAGCAGAACCTTGTTGATGCCGCTGAACAGGGCGAGGTCGCCGTTGAGCCGGATCGGCAGCAGCCGGTCGGCGATCTGCGTGCCCGCCAGCAGGCCGCGCGGCGTCTGCGGGTTGTGGAAGCGGGTGAATCCGGCCTCCGGCAGCGGGTTGATCGCGATGATCCGCGCGCCGCGTCGCTTGGCACGCTCGAGCGCGGTCAGCATGCGCGGGTGGTTGGTGCCGGGATTCTGGCCGGCGATGAGGATCAGTTCGGCGGAGTGCTCGATGTCCTCCAGCGTGACGGTGCCCTTGCCGATGCCGATGGTCTGGCTCAGCGCGGCGCCGGACGACTCGTGGCACATGTTCGAGCAGTCCGGCATGTTGTTGGTGCCCAGCCGCCGGGCCAGGAGCTGGTAGACGAAGGCGGCCTCGTTGCTGGCGCGTCCGCTCGTATAGAACAGGGCGCGGTTCGGATCCGGCAGCGCCGTCAGCCGGTCGGCGAGCAGCCGCAGCGCGTCGTCCCAGTCGATCGGCGCATAGTGCGTCGCATCCGGCGCCAGGTACATCGGCGCGCTGAGCCGGCCGTGCCACTCCAGTTGGTGGTCGTCCATCGCGCGCAACTGCTCGATCGAATGCTCGGCGAAGAACTCCGCGTCGACGCGCTTACGGGTGGCCTCCCAGGACACCGCCTTGGCGCCGTTCTCGCAGAACTCGGCGGTCTTCCGGTCGCCGGGCGCGGGATCGGGCCACGCGCAGCTCGGGCAGTCGAACCCGTCGGCCTGGTTCAGCCTGCTCAGCGCGCGCAGCCCGCGGACCGGGCCCATCTCCTCGTACGCGTACCGCACACTCTGCGCGACCCCCGGAATCCCGACCGCGGAACGCTTCGGCGGCTCGACCCGCGGCTCGTCGGCGGGCGCGGGCATGTTGGTATCGGTGTCGGCCATCGCGGAACCTCGCACTTGATCCTTTGGTGCTGTTTAGTCCAAAATAGCGCCCTTTCGTAGAACCGTGCGGCCCCCGCGCACAGCAAAAAGGTCAGACGGGCCGAGGGCCCATCTGACCTGGGGTGCTGCTCTGTGCTGTGCGCCCGATAGGATTCGAACCTACAACCTTTTGATCCGTAGTCAAATGCTCTATCCGTTGAGCTACGGGCGCAGTTCGACTCGCCTCGGGCCTTGGCCCGCGGTTGCCGACTGGTCGAGTGTACATGGTTCCGGGGGGAGGTCCGCAAACCGAATAGTCGGCGGGCGGACGGGGCGGGGGCGGGGCGGGGAAAACCGGTTGCCGGGGGGCGACCGGGCTCGGGACACTACGAGGCGAACGACTGTCGCAGGCGCAGTCCCGGATCCAAGGAGGTGCCCCATGGCCGACATGGCCGCGGTCACCGAGCCGCTTCACACCTCCATTGGATCTTGGAAGGATTACTCCAGTGCCATCGCACGACAGTTCCCACCCCGCGGACGTCGGCGGCGCCGCGGCTGAGCCGGACGCCGACGACCCCTATAACAAGTACGACAAATACCTCGCGGATTCGTACCTCGACACCGAGCGGGTCCGCGGGCGCAGCCTGCTGAGCGAGCAGGAGCAGAAGGCCGAGCGGAAGCTGCTGCGGCGCGGGCGGCTGACCGACCGCGAGCGGGACCGGCTGGCCGCCGGGCGCGAGGACAAGCTCCACGAGCCGACGCTGCCGCCGGGCGCGGATCGCTGGTCCACCTGGGGTGACGGCGAGCTCGGGCCGGAGCCGCGGCCGGACTGGCTGGTCATCTCGGACGGGGCCGTGGACAGCCGGCTCGGCGTGGTGAAGACCGGCAAGGAGGCGGACGTGCACCTGGTAGAACGCTGGGTGCCGAGCGAGGACTCCTACGGTTTCGGCGAGGACGCGGACACGGACCAGGACCAGGACGTCAACGCCGCTCCGAGCGCGTCCGCGCTGGCCAGCTGCCTGCTGGCCGAGAAGATCTATCGCGGCAACGACCACCGCAACTTCCACCGCGACGCCGGCTACCTCGACGGACGGCGCACCCGGGAGTCGCGGCTGGACCGCGCCGTGTCCAACCGGACCCGCTTCGGGCTCAAGGTGATCGCCGAGCAGTGGGCCGTCGCGGAGTTCGCCGCGCTGGGCACGCTGTGGGCCGCGGGCGCGCCGGTGCCCTATCCGGTGCAGCGGGTCGGCACCGAACTGCTGATCGAGTTCATCGGGGACCCGGACGGAGCGGCCGCGCCACGGCTCGCCGCGCTGCGTCCCGATCTCGACGAGCTCGCGGACCTGTGGGGCCAGTTGCGCGCCGGCCTCGGCTACGTGGCCAGGGCCGGGTTCACGCACGGCGACCTTTCCGCCTACAACATCCTGGTGCACCACGGCCGGCTGGTGCTGATCGACCTGCCGCAGATCGTGGACCTGGCCGCGAACCCGCACAGCGGCGAGTACCTCAGCCGCGACATCGCCAACGTGACCTCGTGGTTCGCCGCGCGCGGACTGCCGGACGCGGACCGGCGCGGGGCCGAACTGCTGGACGATCTCCGGTACGAGGCGAGGCTGAGCTGAGGCTGAACCGAGCGGGTCAGACGCCGACCGCTGGGCCGGATCTGACGCGGCGCCGCGGCGGATTGTTCGCGAAAACGGCCTTGACGCCGCGTCAGACCGTAAGCTGTGGCGGCATGGGCATGCCCGCTTCCTCGAGCAGAGACGAGGCGACGATGACGATCGCGTTGGAGCACATCGAGACCACGGTGCGCGGCTACATCGACCGGTACCCCTCGGAAGGCGCCGCGCTGGCGGCGATCCTCGAGACGCTGGCCAAGGGCTTCGACTTCACCTCCCGGCGGCGCTACCCGGCGCACGTCACGGCCGGGATAGTGCTGGTCGACGAGCAGGACCGGGTGCTGCAGATCAAGCACGGCGTGCTGGGCCGCTGGCTCACCCCGGGCGGACACTGCGAGCCGGAGGACAAGTCGCTGGCCGGCGCCGCGCTGCGCGAGCTGGCCGAGGAGTGCGGGGTCGGCGCCGAGGACGTGGAGCGGATCGGCGGGGACGAAGCGCTGCCGGTGCACATCGGCGTGCACGGCATCCCGGCGAACGACGCGCGGTCCGAGCCGATGCACCACCACTTCGACTTCCGCTACGCCTTCCGGATGCTGCCCGGCGCGACCGTGCGGCTCGGGCACGAGGCCTCCGACCTGCGCTGGACCCCGTACGCCGAGCTCGCCGCGGCGGATCTGGCCGATCACGAGCTGCCGAAGGACTGAGCCCCGCGGACCGGGCGAGGAAAGATTTTGGTGCCCGGCGACCGGTTGGGTATGCTGTCCCGGACAGTTGGAGGCTTCGCCTAGTCCGGTCTATGGCGCCGCACTGCTAATGCGGTTTGGGTCTCAAGCCCATCGAGGGTTCAAATCCCTCAGCCTCCGCTTCCTGGAAACGCCCGCCGCGCGCGGGCGTTTTCCGTTGCGCGGCAAGGGAATCCCAGGTCTCTTATCAAGTGACTAATATCCACTCGGATACGGACAGTGGCGTGCCGTCCTGCTCAAAGATCGTGGATAGGGGTTCACACGGTAACGGAACCGGGGTAGCCTGCCGCGCGAACGCTACTCCCGGGCCGTGGCGACTCGTCGCGCTGTGGAGAGATTCTCCCGCCAGCGGCCGACATATGGGATAGTCGGACCCACGGCGGAACGCACGAGCGCGATGGAGGGACGTCCCGGTGGGCCCGACAAACCGAACCCCGGTCCGGGGCGCCGCTCGGCTCGCCGCGATACTCGACGCGCTGCCCGACGCGCTGCTGCTGGTCGACGCCTCAGGCGCCGTGGTCAACGCCAACACCGCCGCGCTGACCCTGTTCGAGGGCGAGAGCGCGGAACGCCTGCTGGGCAAGGCGATCGCGGAACTGCTGCCGGGATTCGGACGCACCGTGGCCACGCCCGGCGCCGGTCCGGCCGCGCTGCCCGCGGGCTCCGCTCCGCTCGATCCGCGCGATCTCGTCGGCGCCGCGGTGCGCCGTCCCCCGGAGCGGATGGCCGCGCGGCGCACGGACGGCAGCGTCTTCCCGGCCGAGGTCACCACGGCCGAGCTGACCGAGGAGGACGAGTCCGAGCTGACCCTGCTCGTGGTCCGGGACCTGACCGGGGTGCTGGACGTCGAGGCGGAACTGCGCCGGCAGCAGCGGCAGATCGAGCTGATCCTGCGCGCCGCCTCCGAGGGCATCATCGGGGTCGATCACGAGGGCCGGATCGTGCTGGTCAACCCGGCGGGCGCGAAGATACTGCGCTATCGGGCGGCCGATCTCGGCGGACAGAACGTGCACGAACTGCTCACCCACTCCCGCGCGGACGGCACGCCGCTGCCGGAGTCGGAGTGCCCGCTGCTCGACAGCGTGCGCACCGGCGCCAAGCACCGCGCAGTGGACTGCGTGCTGTGGCGCAGCGACGGCGGCCCGGTCTATGTGGACCTGACCACGGCTCCGGTGTACGAGGGCGAGAACATCATCGGCGCCGTGATGACCTTCGTGGACAACAGCGCCACGC
Organism: Actinospica sp.; assembly: GCF_035552695.1. Taxonomy (NCBI): domain Bacteria; kingdom Bacillati; phylum Actinomycetota; class Actinomycetes; order Catenulisporales; family Actinospicaceae; genus Actinospica; species Actinospica sp. The sequence continues at coordinate 30,220 of NZ_DASZKT010000122.1, read as the reverse complement.
GCAGCTCAGCGCGGCAGGCCGCCGAGCTGACGAACGTGCTGGACAAGGACCTGCGCGGCTCGCTCGTCGACGTGGCCGCGCGGCTGCGCGAGATCCTCGAGTACGCCGAGTCCGAGTACGCGGCCAGCGGCTACGGCTCCGCGACGCTGCCGATGCTCGAGGAGGTCGGCGCCGATGTGGAGCAGCTGACCACGCTGGCCGCGGACGTCGTCGACTTCCAGCAGTCGGTGCTCGGCAGCCTGGAATATGAACCCGAGCTCGTGCAGCTCGGCGACGTCGTGGTGGCCGCGGTCGATGCCGCGGCGCCCGTCGCCGCGGCATCCGGGGTCGAGATCGCCGCGCACTGCGCCGAGGTCGAGGTGGACCTCGACGCCGAGCTCTTCGTCAAACTGCTGATCCACCTGCTGGCCGACATGGTCGCGGTCTCCCCGGTCGGGGGCAAGATCGTGGTCACCGCGGCCCGGCGCGGCGCGCTGGCCAGGATCGAGATCCGCGGCCCGCACACCGGCGGCGGCCCGCTGCACCTGCCGATCGCGCAGGCCATCGCGAGCCGGCACGGCGGCACCGTGACCACGCACCGGATCGCGGGCAAGGGCAACACGCACGTGATCGAGGTGCCGGTCACCCAGCCGAACCGGCCGGACCGCCCGGCCAAGCCGGACCAGCCGAAGACCGCGGAGGGTCCGGTGCGTTCCGCGCTGCCGACCCGCGTGCGCGGAGCCTCCCGCACCGCGATCGGGAGCACGGGCGCGCGCCCCGCGGCGGTGGGCTCGGCGGCTCGGGCGGCGATCGCCGAGGCGGCGCCCGCGGCGGTGGCGAACGACGCCGAGGCCGAGCAGGAGCAGGAACAGCCGGAGACGAACGAAGCGGCCGCGGTGCCGGAGGCGAACGGCCGGCAGCCGGTCCAGCCGCCGCGCCGCCGCCGGGCCGCGCCGCCGCAGGACACGGACTTGCAGGCCCGGATCCCGGCGCAGTCCAGATCCTCGCTGACCCGCTCGATCGCGGACCTGCGGCCCACCAGGCCGATGCCGACCGGCGACGTCTGGTCGAAGCCGGACCGCAGCCTGACCTCGGAACCCGCGCCGGCGGAGCTGGCCCAGTCCGACACGCAGTGGATCGTGCCGCTGCGCGAGGACCAGCTGGAGCAGAGCTCGGGTTCGCTCGAGACCTCCGCACCGACCACGCCGGAACCGGTCAAGCCGGTCGTCCAGCCGACGCCGCCCGCGGCGCCGGAGCCCGTGCGGTACGCGCCGCCCTGGCAGCCCGCCGCCGAATCGCAGGAGCCTGACGAGCCGGAGCCGGACGCCACCCAGCGCATGCCCATGCCCGAGCAGATGCAGCCGCCGTCCTACGTCGCGGCCACCCACTCCGGCCAGCCGCGCGGCCGACGCCGTGGCGCGCAGTCCGACGCCGATCTCGGCGAGTCCTCGCCCTCGCTGCCGCAGGTCACCGTGCCGACGCCGGTCCCGCCGCCGTTCGCCGCGGCCGCCCCGCGGCCCGCCGAGCCGGCGCGGCAACCGGCTCAGCAGCCTGAGTTGCCCCCGGCACGCCGGACGTACGCGCTGCCCGCGGCCGCCGAGACCAAGCCGGAACCGCAGCCCGAGCCCGAATCCGAGCCGGAGTCCGCGGCACCGAAGCTGCTGCTCTGGCCGGACCCGGACCGCGACACCAGCGCGCTGCTGCGCGAGCGCGGCTACGACCCGGTCTCGCTGGGTCAGCCGGACCAGTTGCCGACGCTCACCGCGAACGGCACCGGCGCGCCGCATCCCTTCGCCGTGTTCGTGGACCCGATCTCGGCGCCGATCACCCGCCGCGGGCTGCGCGAGGTGCGCGCCGCCGCGACGAAGGCGGGCCTGCCGCTGCTGGTGACCGCCGGCATCGGGCGCTCGCCGGACGGACACGACCTCGGCCCCGATCCCTCGCTGCTGCTCACCGCGCTGTGCCCGAGCGACGTGCGGCTGCCGCGGGTGCTGCTCGTGGAGGCCCGTCCGGACCTGGCCGACGCGATGACCGACATCCTGGAGCGGCAGGGCATGCAGGTGGCGCACGCGACCACGGACGCGGAGAGCCGGGAGTCCGCGGTGGCCTCCCCGCCCGATCTCGTGCTGCTCGACCTCATGCAGATCCGGCGGCGCCGGGTCGGCGTCGTGGACTGGCTGCGCGACCGCGGCCTGCTCTCCCGCACCCCGCTGGTGGTCTACACGGCGGAGGGCTCCGACGCGGGCGGCCTGGAGACCCTGTACCTGACCGAGCGCGCCACCGACGTCGAGCCGGCGAACCGTATCGGCGATCTGCTGGCCAAGATCGCCCCCTTATAAAGGTTCTCTTAAGGATCGTCGAGCACAGCGAGATCTGTCCCAATTGCCACGGTTAGCCGGGTCGCGAACGTAGCGATGGGACAACAGCACGAGTGGGGGACTGTTGGAAACCGTACTTGTTGAGTACCTTCGGACCAGATACCTTGCGCACTCCCCCTACACGCCGGTATCCACCCCGACAAGCGGCAAGTCTGAGGCGGCGTCATGATGCACCCACGAATCCTCCGCGCGACGGCAACCGTATGAGTCTGCCGCCGTACGACCAGTCGATGCGCGAACTCGAGCGGCAGTACCAGGTGGTACTCCCGGACTCGGTGGGCCAGCCTGCTCTCGGCTTCCGCGAGGGCGTATGGTTCCGCGTCAACGCCGGCAACCCGCGCCCGGTCCTCATCCGTTCCGCGATAATCCTGTGCCCGCACGCCGCCGGCTCGATCGTGCAGATCGCCTGCTGGTGGATGCGCGAGAACACGCACACCTCGCGCGCCCTCGACCTGGCCACCGAGCTCGCGCTGTGCGTGGGCGAGCTGGCCAGGAAGGCGATCGAGGACGACCCGCTCGGGATGAGCCTGGACGACCCGCTGTCCAACAGCCAGCAGAACGCCGTGGCCGGCTTCGGCGCGGTCGTTCCGCAGAACCCTGCCGCCGCCCCGCTCGGCACGACCGGCGGCTACGCCACGGCCGGGGCCTACGACTCGGGCTACGCCTCGGGCGGCTATCAGACCTCGAATGACCCGTACGGCTCGCCCTACGGCGGGGGCGGTGTGCCGGCCGCCGGAGCGACCACGGTGCTGCCGCAGGTCCCCGCTGACGGCTACGGGATGCCCCCGGCGCAGCGCGGACCGGCGATTCCGCCGCGCGGCCAGGGCGTGCCGGGCGGCGGTCCCGGCGGCAGCGGCGGCTACCCGCAGCAGCGTCCGGCGCAGCAGCCGGGCGGCGGACAGCCGATGCGTCCCCAGCCGCAACAGGGCCGGGGCGGCTACCCGCAGCAGGGCCAGGGCGGGCGTCCCCCGCAGCGGCCCACGCCGCGTCCCGAGCAGCAGTACGAAGAGGACCCGTACGGCCGCCCTCAAGGTCGGCCGCCGCAGGGACAGAACGGAAGCTGGTAACGGACGGCCGAACGCGGCTGACGGGTCGTCAGCCGAGTTCGGCTAACGCAGCCGCGCCACCGGTCCGTCCAGAAAGTCGCTGTCGATCTCGATCGCGACGCCGCCGTGCTTCTCCACGTGCCCGCCCTGATACTGCTTGATCCGCTGGTGGCGGCTCCACATCGGATCGGGCACCGAGCCGTCCGCCGTGCGTTCCTGCCGGTCCCAGCGCGCGATCCAGATCGCGTCCGGCGCGGCGAACGAGGACCGCGTCTCGACCGCCTCGGTGAGCGTCACCATCCCGGACGCGGCCGAGCCGTAAACGCCGGAATAGAAACCTCGCGAGTGCAGCCCGCGGGTCCACGCGTTCAGATAGGCGGTCACGGTGTTCACGCAGCCCTGGTCGGCCTGCTTGAAGGCCTCGAGGTCGAAGTAGATCGGGCTGCCGCTACGCATCCCGTACGCACCGGCCTGGTTCACCGCGTCGGCCGCCTCCGCCGCGCCCTGCTGCGCCGCCTGGGCCGGAGCCATCTTCTTCAGTTTCTTCCCGGTCGCGCACGGCGCCTGCAGCCCGACGTAGATCGGGATCAGCGACCAGCCCTGCGCGGAGACCGCGTTCACCCAACCCGGCGTCAGGTTCCCGCTCGGGCAGGCCCGGTCCCCGCCGCCGATATAGACACCGACGGCCCGGTACGGCGAGGTCCGGTACCAGGTTTGCATCGCCCCGGCGGACGGCGCCGAACACGAGTCGAAGCCCGGCACGCTCACCACGGGCGGCCTCGCGGTCGCGGCCGAGGCGGGTGCGGTCACGGCCGTGGCGCACAGCAGCACGCTGGCGAGCACGAGGCCACGGGCGGGGGCAGAGGTCTGGCGGAGTAGGCGCGGCGTTTCCACCCTCGGAACATAGGTGGTTTGTGTGCCTAATCCGGACGAAGGCGCGCGTGTCGTCCACTGATCCACTCAAATGACCATCTGCCCGCGCACGGATCGGACGGCCGTCGTACGATACGCCGTCAGATCCGCGCCGATCCGCCGATCCGCGCCGTCAGATCCCTTCGATCGGCTCCGAGTGCTCCAGGATGGTGCGCAGCCCCTCGCGCAGTCCGTGCAGCGCGGCGGCCATCCCGGCGATCCGGAACAGCGGCTCGGAGACCACCTTGCTCTCCCCGACCGCGGGCGGCTCGGCGGCCACGGCCAACTGCAGCGTGCGGTGGCTGAGCGCCAGGTGCTCGCCGTCCGCCTCCTCGACCTGCAGGATCGGGTCGTCCACGTGCGGATGGAACTGCGCGGCCTCGTACATGCCCTCGCCGGTCTCGTGCAGTTCGAGCCAGAGCTCGTAGTCGTCGGTGGCGTACGGCTCGCCCTTCGGCCGGCCGATCATCACGACGGAGTCGAGGTCGTCGAGCTGCGGACGGATGCGCTCGAGCATCTCGTTCAGCTCGACGGCCACGAAGAGCACCTTCACCTGGCGCACCCGCAGGATCTCGGCGATCTCCTCCTCCGGCAGCCACCAGTTGACCAGCACCGCGGTGGTGCCGGTGAGCGCGGCCGCGAACAGCGCCTCGATGCACGCCGGGTGGTTGGGCGAAAGGACGCCGATGCGGTCCCCGGGCCGGACCATGGCCGCGCGCAGGCCGGTGGCGGCGCGGCGGACCCGCGAGTCCAGCTTCCGCCAGGTGAGCTTGTGCGAGCCGTACTGCAGCGCGGTGCCGAGCGGCGCGCGGCCGAGCTGGTGCTTCAACAGTTCGCCGAGGAGGCCTGACGGCGTGGCGGAGCTCATAGACATAGTCACTCCGTTGATGTTTGACGCGGTGTCAGTAAGGTAGCCCGCGCGCGCCCCCTTTGGCTACGGCTAACGCGCCCCTGTTAACTACAGTGCGCCACCCGCGGTCACGCAGTGATCAGCCGTACATCCGCTTCATCGTGTAGTCGATCATCTGCTCGACCGCCTGCGCGTCGAAGACCACCCGGTGCTCGCCCTCGATGTCCAGGATCATCCCGTAGCCGCCGGGCAGCAGATCCAGCACCTCGGCGCCGGTGACCACGAAGTGCCGGGACTTCTCGCCGGAGTAGCGGCGCAGCTCGACCACCGAGGAGAACATCGGGATGACCGGCTGCGGGGTGTCGTGCAGCGCCAGAAAGCCGGGCCGCTCGCCGCGCGGACAGTAGATCTTCGACACGGTGAACACGGCGTGGAAGTCCTCGGGCCCGATCGAGCCGGTCGCGAACGCGCGGATGGCGTCGGCCAGCGAGGGCTGCAGGATCTGCGTCCCGGCGTTCTCGTCTCCCGGATACCCGTACACGTTCGTAGAGCCTACGTGAGCGGGCGCACCTTGCGCGAAGTTACCGGTGGGTAGCATGATTGGTTACCACCGGGTACAACTTCAGGGCAGAGACGGCCCCCAGCGCAAAGGACCAGTTCATGGGCCACTACAAGGCGAACCTGCGGGATATCGAGTTCAACCTCTTCGACGTCTTCGGCGGCTCGGAGACCTTCGGTTCCGCGGACTACCCCGAGGTAGACGTGGAGACCGCGCGCGACGTGCTGGCACAGCTCGAGAAGCTGGCGCTGAACGAACTGGCCGACTCCTTCGTCGAGTCGGACCGCAACCCCCCTGTCTTCGACCCGACCACCAGCACCGCGCCGCTGCCCGAGTCCTTCAAGCGCTCCTACAAGGCGTTCATGGACACCGAGGTCTGGCGGCTCGGCCTGCCGGACGACATGGGCGGCACCGCCGCTCCGCCGGCGCTGATCTGGGCCATCGGCGAGCTGGTGCTCGGCGCCAACCCGGCGGTCTGGATGTACGGCTGCACCGGCCCGTTCGCCCGGATCGTCTACCAGAACGGCACCGCGGAGCAGCGCAAGGTCGCGCAGCGGATGGTGGAGAACGGCTGGGGCGCCACGATGGTGCTCACCGAGCCGGACGCCGGTTCCGACGTGGGCGCGGGCCGCACCAAGGCGGTCCAGCAGGAGGACGGCAGCTGGCACATCACCGGCGTCAAGCGCTTCATCACCTCGGGCGAGCACGACCTGTCCGACAACATCATCCACCTCGTCCTGGCCCGCCCCGAGGGCGCCGGCCCGGGCACCAAGGGCCTGTCGCTGTTCATCGTGCCGAAGTACGAGTTCGACTGGGAGACCGGCGAGCTCGGCGCGCGCAACGGCGCGTACGTCACCAACGTCGAGCACAAGATGGGCCTGAAGGTCTCCAACACCTGCGAGCTGACCTTCGGCGAGAAGCACCCGGCCAAGGGCTGGCTGGTCGGCGAGGTGCACAACGGCATCGCGCAGATGTTCCAGGTCATCGAGATGGCCCGGATGATGGTCGGCACCAAGGCCATCGCCACCCTGTCCACCGGCTACCTCAACGCGCTCGAGTACGCCAAGAACCGCGTGCAGGGCGCCGACCTGGCCGAGTCGGCGAACAAGGGCGCCCCGCGGGTGACCATCACGCACCACGCCGACGTGCGCCGCGAGCTGATGCAGCAGAAGGCCTACGTGGAGGGCATGCGCGCGCTGGTCTTCTACGCCGCCTCGTTCCAGAACAAGATCTGGGCGGCGAACGCCCGCGGCGAGCGCGACGAGCAGGCCGAGCGGATCAACGACTTCCTGCTGCCGGTCGTGAAGGGCTACGGCTCGGAGAAGTCCTACGAGCAGCTGGCCCGCTCGCTGCAGACCCTCGGCGGCTCCGGCTTCCTGCAGGACTACCCGATCGAGCAGTACATCAGGGACGCCAAGATCGACACCCTCTACGAGGGCACCACGGCGATCCAGGGCCTGGACTTCTTCTTCCGGAAGATCGTCAGGGACCAGGGGCAGGCGCTCAGCCACGTCAAGGGCGAGATCGACGCCTTCCTGGCCGCGGCCCCCGGCGGCGAGACCCTCGCCCCGGCGCGCGAGCACCTGGCGGCGGCGGTGGCCGACGTCGAAGCGATCCTGAACACACTGTTCACCCAGGCGGCGAAGGCGATGGAGGAGCCGCGGCAGATCCACGTCGCCGCGCAGTCCACGACCGCGTTCCTGTACGCGGCGGGCGACCTGATCTGCGCGTGGCTGCTGCTGCGCCAGGCCGCGATCGCCCAGGAGCGGCTGGCCGCGGGCGCGCCGGAGCGGGACGTGAACTTCTACAGCGGCAAGATCGCGGCGGCCAAGTGGTTCGCCGCGAACGTGCTGCCGCAGCTGAGCGCGACCCGCGGCATCGTGGAGGCGACCGACCTGTCGCTGATGGACCTCGACGAGGCGGCCTTCTAGGACCAAAGGCTCTAGGAGAGGCCGCGGGCCGCTACCGGCGCCGTCGTGCGGGACGGCGCCGGTAGCGGTGGATCTTCACTTGTATGGGAGCTGATTCGTGGGGGTAGTGTTCCCCCGTGACTGAATCTGAGTTCAGTACGGTGGCACCGGTGGCGCCGCGGGGGACCACGATCGAGCGCACGCTGATAGCCGGACCCGCGGGCGAGGGGGGATTCCGGCCGATCCTGCCCGGTCCCGGGGAGCCGCACGTCCTGCGCACCGAGCTGATCGCGCGGCCCGTCGGCGCGAGCGCGCCCCGTCCGCTGCTCGCCTTCGCGCAACTGACCGACGTGCACCTGGTCGATCACCAGTCCCCGGCGCGCGTCGAATTCCTCGACCGCTACAACGATCCGGGCTCGCGCTTCGCCGGCCTGGCGAACGTCACCGGCTCGTACCGCGCGAACGAGATGCTCTCCACGCAGGTCGTGGACGCGATGGTGCGGCGGATCAACGAGATCGGCCTCGGCCCGGTCTGCGGACTGCCGCTCGCCTTCACCGTGAGCACCGGGGACAACGCGGACAACAGCCAGTACAACGAGTTCCGCTGGTTCGTCGACGTCCTCGACGGCGGACCGCTGCGCCCCGACTCCGGCCGACTCGGCACGTACGAGGGCGTGATGGACTGGGTGCACTACGACGCGCACTACTGGCACCCGGAGGGCACGCCGTCCGGCCAGATCGAGGACCGGCCGCGGGCGATGCACGGCTTTCCGATCATCAGCGGTCTGCTGGAGAAGGCGCTCGCGCAGTTCACCGCCGACGGGCTGCGGATGCCCTGGTACTCGGCGTACGGCAACCACGACTCGCTGCTGCAGGGGAATCTGCCGCACATCTACGGCAGCTGCGAATACGCGACCGGCGACCACAAGGCCGTCGAACTGCCGACCGGGACGAGCCTGGTCCGCATGGCGATCGACCTGTTCCGGCTCTCCCCGCACGCGATCGAGACGCTGTTCTCCGGCGATTTCCGCACGGTGACTCCGGATCCGGATCGCAGGCCGCTGACGCGCGCGCAGGCCGTCGAAGAGCACTTCCACACGCTCGGCGCGCCGGTCGGGCACGGCTTCACGGAGACCAACCGGGCCGAGGGCACCGCGTACTACGGCTTCGACGCTCCGGGCGGGGACGGCTCGACGACCCGCTGCCTGGTGCTGGACACGGTGAACCCGGTCGGCGGCGCGAACGGCTCGCTGGACGAGAAGCAGTTCCGCTGGCTGGAGGCCGAGCTGCTGGCGAACTCGTCGCGCTACCTGGACGAGGAGGGCCACGTGGTGGACGGTCCGGGCATCGACCGGCTGGTCGTGCTGTTCAGCCACCACACCGTGGCGACGATGGACAACTGGCTGACCGAGCCCGAGCCGGACAAGCACCGGGTCCTCGGCCCGAAGGTCAGGGATCTGCTGCTGCGCTACCCGAACGTGGTGCTGTGGGTGAACGGCCACACGCACGTCAACGGCGTCACCCCGCACGCCCGGCACCCCGAGTCGGTGGCCGGCGGGTTCTGGGAGGTGAACACGGCCTCGCACATCGACTGGCCGCAGCAGGCGCGGCTGATCGAGCTCGCGGACAACGGGAACGGCACGCTCTCGGTGTTCGGCACGATCATCGACCACGCCGGTCCCGAGCAGCCGTCCTGGGACCTGTCGTCGCCGGTGGAGCTGGCCGGTCTTTCGCGGCTGCTCGGCATCAACGACTGGCAGCAGCGGGCCCGGCCGGAGCCGGGTTCGGACGGCCGGCGCGGCGCCACCGGGGACCGCAACGTCGAACTGCTCGTGCCGAAGCCGTTCTGAGCTTCGCACACCGGTTGACTACGCTGGTGCCATGGCCACGAAATTCGACCGCGCCCACACCGATGACCTGCTCGACTTCCTGCGCGCCGCGCCGACCCCGTTCCACGCGGTGGCGCAGGCGGCGGACCGGCTGGAGCGGGCCGGATTCCGGCGGCTGACCGAGACCGAGTCCTGGGCCGACGGCGCGGCGACCGGGGCGAAGTACGTGCTGCGCGGCGGGGCGCTGGTGGCCTGGTACCTGCCGGAGAGCGCCGAGGCCGCGCGCCCGTTCCGCATCGTCGGCTCGCACACCGACTCGCCGAACCTGCGGGTCAAGCCGGTGCCGGACCGTGGCGTGTTCGGCTGGCGGCAGGTCGCGGTGGAGGTCTACGGCGGGCCGATGTACAACTCCTGGCTGGACCGCGACCTCGGCCTGGCCGGCCGCCTCGTGCTGCGCGACGGCAGCGAGCACCTGGTGAACGTGGACCGACCGCTGCTGCGCGTGCCGCAGTTGGCCGTCCACATGGACCGCGGCGTGAACGCGGAGGGCGTGAAGCTCAACCCCCAGCAGCACCTTTCGCCGATCTGGGGCCTCGGCGACGCGCACGAGGGCGACCTGATCGCGTTCGTCGCGGCCGAGCACAACCTGCGCGCCGAGGACGTGCTCGGCTGGGACCTGATGACCTACGACCTGGCCCGGCCCTCGTACCTGGGCCGCGAGGCCGAGTTCGTGGTCAGCGGACGCCTGGACAACCTCGTGTCCGTGCACGCGTCGGTCGCCGCGCTGGCCGCCGCGGTCGCCGACGGCGGACTCCCGGCCGACGCCCCGATCCCCGTCCTCACCGCGATGGACCACGAGGAGACCGGCTCGAACTCGACGTCCGGCGCCAGCGGCCCGTTCCTCGAGACGGTGCTGGAGCGCCTGATCGAGGTCCGCGGCGGCGGCGTCGAGGCCCGGTCCCGCGCATACGCGGGCTCGTTCGTCGCCTCGGCCGACATGGCGCACGCCGTGCATCCCAACTACGCGGAGAAGCACGACGGCTCGCATCGCCCCCGCCCCAACGGCGGCCCCGTGCTGAAGGTCAACGCCAACCAGCGCTACGCCACCAACGGCGCCAGCCGCTCCGTCTGGGCCCGCGCCTGCGAGAAGGCGGGCACCCCCTGGCAGACCTTCGTCTCCCGCAACGACCAGCCCTGCGGCACCACCATCGGCCCGCTCACCGCCACCCGCCTCGGCATCGAGACCTTCGACATCGGCGTCCCCGGCCTGTCCATGCACTCCGCCCGCGAACTCGTCGGCGCCGACGATCCGTGGATCCTGGCCGCCGCGCTCAGCGCGTTCCTCGAGGTCTGATTCGGCGGTCTGATTCGGTGGCCTGACTGACGCTCAGCCGCGCAGGATCAGCGGGAGCCGCGCCGCGCCGCCCTCGACCAGCCGGACCGGGATGCCCCAGTCCTGCTGGTGCAGGTGGCAGGCGGGGAACTCGCCGTCGTCGCAGGAGGCCGCCTTGGCCGAGACGTGCAGCACGCCCTCGGCGATCTCCGGATCGAGCCTGAGGGTGCGGCCGAGCTCGACGGTGCCGCCGGCGCCGTCGAGCAGCAGCTCGGCGGGGGAGGCGGAGACCTTGACGAAGGTGGACGGGCCGTAGCGGTCGTCCATCTTCTCGCCGGGCGGCGGCTCGAAGACGACTTCGAGTTCGAGCTCGCCCGGCGCGACCTCGGTCGCCGGACGCTGGGTGCGGTACGCGGTGGCCTCGACCCGCAGCGCCTCCTCGGGGAGCTTGACCCGGGTCAACCTGTGCGCGGCCGATTCGACGACGAGCAGCTCGCCCTCGGCGGTGACGAGTGCGTCAGAGGGCTCCTTCAGTCCGGTGATCAAAGTGCTGACCTGGCCGTCGGCGGGGTTGTAGCGTCGGATCGCGCCGTTGTAGGTGTCGCTGATCGCGATCGAGCCGTCCGGCAGTGCGGTGACGCCGAGCGGGTGCTGGAGCAGCGCCTGCGCTGCCTCGCCATCGCGCAGGCCGAAGTCGAACAGGCCCTGGCCGACGACGGTGCCGACCGTCTCGCCCTCCACCGAGCGCAGCGCCGAGGACTCCGAGTCGGCGATCCAGATCCGGCCGTCCGCCGCCGTCGTCAGCCCGGACGGCTGGGAGAACCAGGCCTCGCCGAGCGGACCGTCCACCAGCCCCTCGTTGGTCGTACCGGCCCACGCGTCGAACTTGCCGGAGGCCGGGTCGTAGCTCCACAGCTGGTGGATGCCGGCCGCCGCGACGATGACCCGGACACGATCGGCGTCCCAGGTCAGGTCCCACGGACTCGCCTGCACCGAGTCGCGCGTGTCGGCGACGGTGCGCACGCGGCCGGAGGCGAGGTCGATCTCGCGCAAGGCGTGGTTGACCGTGTCGGCGATGAGCGCGGTGTGGTCGTCGAGCAGCAGCAGGCCCTGCGGCTCGTTGAACCGCGCGCCATCGGCCGCGCCGTCCGCGAAGCCGCGTTCGCCGGAGCCGAAGCGCCGCAGCACGGTCGCCGCGTCGTCCGCGAGCTCGACGATCGCGTGGTGGCTGGTGTCCGACACCAGATACGTGCCCCCCGGCAGCGCGATGAGCTTGCCGGGGAAGCGCAGTTCGGTCGGCTCGGGCTCCGGCGCGACGTACGGCGAGTCCCCACGGCGCAAGGCACCCTTGGCGTCGAACTCGGCGACGAGCTCCGCGATCAGCGAACGCAACCCGTGCACGTGTCCCTCGCCGGACATCTGCGCCGCGACGTATCCTGCCGGGTCCACGACGGTGAGCGTCGGCCAGGCGCGGACCGCGTACGCCTTCCACGTGGTCAGGTCCGGGTCGTCGAGCACGGGGTGGTGCACGCCGTAACGCTCGCACGCCGCGATCAGCGCGTCATGGTCGGCCTCGTGCGCGAACTTCGGCGAGTGCACTCCGACCGTCACCAGTACGTCGGCGAACTCGGCCTCGAGCTCGCGCAGCTCATCGAGCACATGCAGGCAGTTGGCGCAGCAGAAGGTCCAGAAGTCGAGCAGCACGATCTTGCCGCTCAGGTCGGGGGCGGCGTTGTCGGCGGTGTTGATCCAACCGCCCTGCCCGACCAGCTCCGGGGCGCGTACGCGTGCATGTGAGGCCATGCCACTATCTAACCGCACCGGGATGATCACTCATTCCCGGATAGGTCAGAGCCTCCGGTCTCGCAGCACCGGGAAGCGCTCGCGGGTCGTCGGCACGTACTCCGGGTCGATCTCCGCGTACAGCGTGGTCGGTTCGGCGCCCGCTTCCGCGATCACCTCGCCCCACGGGTCGATCACCAGCGAGTGCCCGGTCATCTCGAGCCCGGCCTGCGTCCCGGCGGCCGCGCAGGCGATCAGGTACATCTGGTTCTCGATCGCGCGAGCCCGGCACAGCGTCACCCAGTGGCTCAGCCGCCGCATGGGCCACGCCGCGACCTGCACGACGGTCTGCACTCCGGCGTCCACGAACTTGCGGTACAGCTCGGGAAAGCGCACGTCGTAGCACGTGGCGAGTCCGACCTCCGTCAGCACGCTGTCATCGATGTCGCGCAGCGCGAACGTGGTGATGTGCTCGCCGGGCGACATCACGGCCGCCTCGCCCTGGTCGAATCCGAAGCGGTGGATCTTGCGGTAGCCGGCGAGCATCTCGCCCTCGGCGTCGAAGACCAGCGAGGTGTTGTACAGCTTGCCGTCCGGCGTGCGCTCCACGATGGACCCGCCGTGCAGCACGATCCCGCAGTCGATCGCCGCCTCGCGAAGCGCCTGCGCGGTCTCACCGTGCATCGGCTCCGCGGCCGTCGCCCACGGCTCCGGATCGAACGCCCCGTGCACCCACAGCTCCGGCAGCACGACGAGTTCCGCACCGTCCTCCGCCGCCTCATGCACCTTGGCCACCGCGAGCTCCCGCGCCTTCTCTGCGGGTACGGCCAAATCGACGTCGAGCTGCACCAGTGCGACCTTCATAGGTCCATCCTAGTGACATGACCGATACCGGCCCCGTCACCCGCGATGTCCTTCAGACCTTCGAAGACGTACGCTCGCGGCTGTTCGCGCGCGTCGAAGGCCTCACCGACGCCGAGTACCTCTGGGAACCCGTCCCCGACTGCATGACGCTCCGCGCGGACGGGGACGGCGTCTTCCGCGCCGACCCGCGGTCCGACCCCGAGCCCGTACCCGCTCCGGTGACGACGATCGGCTGGCGGATCTGGCACATCGGCGCCGACTGCCTGCGCGGCTACGGCCGCTTCTTCACCGGCGAGGCCCCCACGGACGTGCACATCTGGCCCGGCGCGGCGAAGGAGGGCATCGAGAAGCTGGCCGAGGACTGGGCTCTTTTCATCGCCCAGGTCGAGTCCCTCGGCGACGAACGTCTGCTGCAGCCCATGGGCGAACTCGGCGGGCCCTTCGGCCACGAGAGCTACCTGCTGCTCGCCCTGCACGCCCTCGACGAGGTGGCCCACCACGGCGCCGAAATCGGCGTGCTGCGCGACCTGTACCTGCACGGATACGTCAGCGAAGGATGAAAACACGCTGCCGGGCCGACGTCGCGCGTCGGCCCGGCAGAGAACTGAATCACTCGGTTACAGCAGGACCGCCGCCGGGTCCTCGAGGGCGCGGCCGACCTCGCGCAGGAACCGCGAGCCGAGCTCGCCGTCGACGAGGCGGTGGTCGAAGGACAGCGCAAGGGTCGTGACCCAGCGCGGCTTGACCTTGCCCCTGTGCACCCACGGCTGCTGCTTGATCGCGCCGAAGGCGAGGATCGCGGCCTCGCCCGGGTTGAGGATCGGCGTGCCGGTGTCGACGCCGAACACGCCGACGTTGGTGATCGTGATCGTGCCGCCGGTCAGGTCGGCGAGCGGGGTCTTGCCCTCGCGCGCGGTGGCCGTCAGCCGGGCCAGCGCTTCGGCCAGCTGACGCAGCGTCAGCCGCTCGGCCGCCTTGACGTTCGGCACGACCAGGCCGCGCGGGGTGGCGGCGGCGATGCCGAGGTTCACCGGGCCGCGCAGCACGATCTCCTGGGCCGTCTCGTCCCAGGACGCGTTGATCTCCGGGAACCGCCCGACCGCGCGGATCAGGGCCCTGGCCGTGATCAGCAGCGGGGAGACCTTCACGTCGCGGTACTCGGGCTGTTCGCGCAGCCGCTCGACGAGCTTGACCGTGCGGCTGACGTCGAGCGTCAGGAACTCGGTCACGTGCGGGGCGGTGAAGGCCGAGGCCACCATCGCCGCCGCGGTCGCCTTGCGCACGCCCTTGATCGGCACGCGCCGGTCCTCGGCGAGCGCGGAGACCGCCGGGGCCTGCGCCGGAGCCCCGCCGACCGCGGGTGCGGAAGCGGCACGCTCGACCTCCTCGCGGGTGATCACGCCGTCCTCGCGGGCTGGGGTGATCGTCGCGAGGTCCACGCCGAGGTCCTTGGCGAGCTTGCGCACCAGGGGCTTGGCGAGAACGTGCGTCGGGGCGACGGACGGGGCGGACGCCGCCTGCGCCGCCGGGGCGGGCACCGGTGCCGGAACGACCGGAGCGGCCGGGGCCGGAGCCACGGGCGCCGCGGAAGCGACGGATGCGGACGCCACCGGAGCGGCCGGGACGGCGCCGTTCTTCCTGGCGCGCCGCGTCGTGGCCGCCTGCGCCACGCCGTAGCCGACCAGCACGGGCTCCCGCTTCGGCGCCTCGGCCTTGGCGGACGGAGCGGCGGGCGAGGCCTTCGGCGCGTCCGGCGCGGCCCCCGCGACCTCGATGTCGATGATCGGCGTGCCGACGTCGACCGTCTGGCCGGCCTCCACCAGCAGGGCGCTGACCCTGCCCGCGAACGGCGAGGGCAGTTCGACGGCCGCCTTGGCGGTCTCGATCTCCACCAGGACCTGATTGACCTTCACCACGTCGCCGACCGCGACCGACCAGCCGAGGATCTCTGCCTCGGTCAGGCCCTCGCCGACGTCCGGGAGACGGAATTGCTTGATAGCCATGTTCTTCACTCCACTCGGCGGCTAGTAGGCGAACGCGCGGTCCACGGCGTCGAGGACTCGGTCCAGGTCCGGCAGGTAGATCTCCTCCACCCGGGACGGCGGGTAGGGGGCGTGGAAGCCGCCCACCCTCAGGACCGGCGCCTCGAGCCGGTAGAAGCACCGCTCGGTCACCTTCGCCGCGAGCTCGGCACCGAGGCCGAAGAACACCGGCGCCTCGTGCACCACCACCAGCCGGCCGGTCCGGCCGACCGACTCGGCGACGGCGTCCACGTCCAGCGGGGAGATCGTGCGCAGATCGACGACCTCGATGCTGCGGCCCTCGGACTCGGCCGCGGCGGCCGCGTCCAGGCAGGTGCGCACCATCGGGCCGTGCGCCGCCAGCGTCAGATCCGTGCCGGGACGCGCTATCGCCGCGCGATCGAACGGACGCGGGGCCTCACCGTCGACGTCGACCTCGGCCTTCTCCCAGTAGCGCCGCTTGGGCTCGAAGAAGATCACCGGGTCGTCGCTCTGGATCGCCTGCTGGATCATCCAGTAGCCGTCCGCCGGGTTCGAGCAGGACACCACCCGCAGGCCCGCGGTGTGCGCGAACAGCGCCTCCGGGGACTCGGAGTGGTGCTCGACCGCGCCGATGCCGCCGCCGGACGGGATGCGGATGACCATCGGCATCTTGACCGTGCCGAACGAGCGCGCCCGGAACTTCGCCACCTGCGTGGTGATCTGGTCGAAGGCCGGGAACACGAAGCCGTCGAACTGGATCTCGCAGACCGGCCGGAAGCCGCGCAGCGCGAGGCCCAGGGCGGTGCCGATGATGCCGGACTCGGCCAGCGGGGTGTCGATGACGCGGTCCTCGCCGAAGTCCTTCTGCAGGCCGTCGGTCACCCGGAACACGCCGCCGAGCTTGCCGATGTCCTCGCCCATGAGCACGACCTTCGGGTCGCTCTCCATCGCCCGCCGAAGACCGGCGTTGATGGCCTTCGCCAATGTGAGCTGAGTCATCGTTGTCCCTCCGCCAAGGGCATGACCTTCTGGTTCTCCGCCATGGCCCGCCGCGGCCCGGCGTTGATCGCGACAGTCGCGACCAAAGTGAGCTGAGTCATCAGTGCTCCTCCTCGGCGAAGCCGGCGAGATAGTCGGCCAGGAAGGCCCGCTCCTCCGCCACCTGGGCGTGCGGCGCGGCGTAGCTGTGCTCGAACATGCTCAGCGGGTCCGGGTCGGGCAGCGCCAGGCATCCGGCCCGGATCTGCGCGGCCAGCTCGTCCGCCTCGTCGTCGACCTCCTTGTAGAAGGTCTCGTCGGCCAGGCCCTCGCGATCGAGGTACGCGCGAAGCCGGACGATCGGGTCCTTGGCCTTCCAGGACTCGACCTCGTCGCTGGACCGGTAGCGGGTCGGGTCGTCCGAGGTGGTGTGCGCGCCCATCCGGTAGGTGAAGGCCTCGATCAGCATCGGGCCCTGGCCGGAGCGGGCGTGCTCCAGCGCAGCGCGGGTGACCGCGAGGCAGGCGAAGACGTCGTTGCCGTCCACCCGCACGCCGGGGAAGCCGAAGCCCGCCGCCCGCTGGTAGAGCGGCACCCGGAACTGACGGCTGGTCGGCTCCGAGATCGCCCACTGGTTGTTCTGGCAGAAGAACACCACCGGCGCGTTGTACGAGGCGCCGAAGACGAAGGCCTCGAGCACGTCGCCCTGGGAGGACGCGCCGTCGCCGAAGTAGGCGATCACCGCGTCGTCGCCGCCGTCGCGCTGCACGCCCATGGCGTAGCCGACGGCGTGCAGGGTCTGCGAGCCGATGACGATCGTGTAGAGGTTGAAGTTGTTGTCGTACGGGTCCCAGCCGCCGTTGTTGACGCCGCGGAACATGCCGAGCAGGTTCACCGGCGGCACGCCCTTGCACCAGGCGACGCCGTGTTCGCGGTAGGTCGGGAAGGCGAAGTCGCCCGGACGCATCGCGCGGCCGGAACCGATCTGCGCCGCCTCCTGGCCGAGCAGCGAGGCCCACAGGCCCAGCTCCCCCTGCCGCTGCAGCGCGGTGCCCTCGGCGTCCACGCGGCGCACCAGGAGCATGTCCCGGTACAGCGAGCGGGCCTCTTCGGCGCTCAGTTCGAGCGGGTAGTCCGGATGATCGATCCGTTCCCCGGTCGGCGTGAGCAGTTGGATGAACTCGGGCTCAGGCGAGCCACTGCCACTGTTCCGGCGGGTACCGCGGCCCTGTGGGGCGCGCTTCGTACTCCCGGATGCGGGGTTTTGGGTGGTGGATTTTTCCACTGCCCTGCGCCCAGTCATGCGGTCTCCCTCATCGTTGGCGAGGACCACGGGGGTCATTCCGAGGTCACGTTACCCACCAGTCACCACTCTATGAAGAGCCGGGACGGGCTCAGGAAGGCGCGAGGAGCCTAGAAGCCGGATCGCAGCAGGTCGAGGACCCGGTCATTGGCCTCTTGCTCGCCAATTGTCACACGGACCCCCTCCGGCGCGTACGGTCGGACCGTGACACCGATCGCCTCGCAGGCTTGGGCGAAGTCCACACTTCGCTCGCCGAGACGCAGCCAGACGAAGTTGGCCTGGCTGTCGTACAGATCCACGCCGTAGCGGCCGGCGAGGTCGATCTCGCGCAGCGCGGCGAGCACCCGGGTCCGCTCCTCGACCAGCGCGTCGACCCGCTCCATCAGCGCGGCCTGGGAGCGCAGCGACTCGACCGCGGCGGCCTGGGCGACCAGGTTCACGCCGAAGGGCACGGCGCAGGCGCGCAGGGCCGTGGCGACCGGTTCGGCGGCGATCGCGTAGCCGATCCGCAGTCCGGCCAGGCCGTAGGCCTTGGAGAAGGTGCGCAGCACGCAGACGTTGCTCCGATCGAGCGAGACCGCCACACCGTCGGGGTAATCCTCATCCCGGACGAACTCGATGTAGGCCTCGTCCAGCACGACGAGCACGTCCTCGGGCACCCGGTCGAGGAAGCGCTCAAGCTCCTCGCGGAGCACGATCGCGCCGGTCGGGTTGTTCGGGTTGCACACCAGGATCAGCCGGGTCCGCTCGGTCACGGCGTCGGCCATCGCGTCCAGGTCGTGCGTCTCGTCCGCGCGCAGCGGCACGGTCACCGCGGTGGCGCCGGCGATCTGCGCGACGATCGGGTAGGCCTCGAAGGAGCGCCAGGCGAACAGCACCTCGTCCCCCGGACCGGCCGTGACCTGCATCAACTGCTGGAGCACGCCGACCGATCCGGTGCCCACCGCGACCCGCTCGGCGGGCACCGCGGCGAAGCTCGCGATCTCCTCGATCAGCGCGGCCGAGCCGAAGTCCGGGTAGCGGTTGATCTCCTCGGCGGCGGCCGTCGCGGTCTTGAGCACGCCGGGCAGCGGCGGGTACGGGTTCTCGTTCGACGCGAGCTTGAAGGACGTGCCCTCGAACGGCGCCGGCGGCTTGCCCGCCTTGTACGCCGGCAGCCCGGCGATCGCGGCACGCAGCCGGACCCGCGGCTCCGAGGTCGAATCCGCACTGATTTCGGCCACGTCTGCTCCTTTGAGTTCCTAAGCTCCCGGGCACAGCGTACGTCGCGCGCGGCGCTGAGCAAACGCGGCGGTCAGCGGGCCGGCAGCAGCATCTCGGCCACGCTCGCGAGGTGCCCGGTGGCGGAGACCGACCAGCGCGGATAGGCCGAGCGCAGCAGTTCGGGAAGCTGCTCGGGCCGCACGACGATGACCCCGTACACCACCCGCGGCGTACCGGTGATCCCGTCGGCGTGGACGCAGATCACGGAGGTGACATCCACCACACCCACCTCGTCGTCCGCGGCCGCCGCGGCGGTCAGCGCCTTGCCGAGCTCGGCGGCGCTGCCCCGCATCGCGGCCATCGCCTCGTCCTGTTTCACATGGTTCACGAACAGGTCGAGCCCGAGCAGCCGAACGTCGAAGCCGTGCCACTGCTTCGAGTCGACCAGGAAGACCCCGCGCGGGCTCACCACCAGGTGTTCGACCTCGAAGGACTCCCCGGACGTCGCGGCGTAGAAGCGGTCGTGCAGGCTGCGCGCGCCGCCGCGGACCTGGAGCAGCCGCAGCGACTTGGCCGTGCCCGCCTCGGCGTCCGCCCGCTGCTTGAGCCGGTCCAGCGACTGCGGGTGCCGGAATCCGACATCGATGACGGCCGCGATCACCAGCCCGGTGACCAGCAGCCCGAAGAGCGAGTACTTGGTGCCGATCCCGGCGAGCAGGCCGACCAGCACCGCGGCCGGACCCCACCAGAGCGCGGAGAGCCACACCGAGCGCCGCTGCCGCGCGGCCCACTGCCGCCGGCCGTCCTCGTACTGCACGCGCAGGCTGCTCCCCGCCTGGTGCGGCTGCTCCACCCCTCGCCTGGCCACCCGGGCCCCGCCTCCGTCCGTCTGTGCCCCGCGCCGCCTCGGGGCTCGGATTCACGGTATCGCGGGTACCCGGATTCGGGGCGGGTATACCGTTTCTCGGTCCACTGCCGTTACCCTCGCATTCATGGTTGACCAGTCGGCATACGCGGTGGGGGACGTCCACGGCTGCCTCACCCCGCTGCGTGACGCGCTCGGCCGCGCGGGGTTCATCGACGGTGACGGGCGGTGGATCGCCGGCGAGGCGAGCCTTTGGTTCCTCGGGGACCTGACCGACCGCGGCCCGGACGGGGTGGGAGTCGTCGATCTCGTGATGCGCCTGCAGCGGCAGGCCGCGGAGGCGGGCGGCGAGGTGGGCTGCCTGCTCGGCAACCACGAGCTGATGCTGCTGGCCGCGCACCTGCCGGAGGGCTCGACCCGGTACTCGCCGCAGGCCGAGGAGATGGCCCATCAGATGTTCCGCGAGCGCTGGATGGGCAACGGCGGCAAGGAGGCCGACTCGGCCAGGCTGACCGACGAGCACCTGGCCTGGATCGCCGCGCTGCCCGCCATGGCGCTGCTCGGCGACCACCTGCTGATGCACGCCGACACGCTCGGCTACCGCAACTACGGCGGCAGCGTGGACGAGGTCAACGCGGCGGTCGCCGACATACTCACGGGCCCGGTCGACCTGGAGCAGATCGACGAGCTCACGCACATGATGACCAAGCGCTTCGCCTTCGCCTCGGACGACGGCGAGGCGGCCTGCTCGTTCCTGGCCGACTTCGGCGGTCGGCAGGTCGTGCACGGCCACTCTCCGGTCCCGCTGCTACTCGGCAAGGACCCGCACGAGGTGACCGGGCCGCTGGTGTACGCGAGCGGCTACGCCGCGAACTTCGACACCGGCACCTTCCTCGGCGGGCCCTGCTTCGTCGCCCCGCTGCCTACGGTTCCGATGGCGCTTCGCGCTCAGCGTTAGCGTTCACGGCACTGAGCCGCGCGGGAACTGCTGGAGACGGCTCGGTCCGGGTCGTGGTGAACCCGAGCCTGACGGGGTCCCAGATCAGCTCGCACAGCGTCCGGTAGAGCCGCTGCCGCTCGGTGATCGAGGTGATCCCGAAGGTGTGCGGGTACGGCCGGAACAGCTCCGTGAGCCCGTACCGCAGCATGAACCTGCGGAAGGACGGGTTGCGTTCGTAGCACAGCGGGTGCAGCGACTTCGCCAGCAGGTTCTGCGCCCGGTAGTGCTCGGCCTTGAGTGAGAACGGGTCGTCCCGGAAGGCCGCGTTGATCTCCTTGGGCAGCAGCAGCAGCGCGCCGATGCGGTTGCGCACGGAGCGGAAGCGCTCCGGCGTGCCGACCTCCTCGGCGTACGGGCCGAAGTGGTCCGCCCAGATGTGCTCGATCTCGTACGGCCGGCCGCTCGGCCCGAAGCCGAGGTAGTCGGCGATCAGGTCGGGCTGCCCGCAGCCGGTCTCCAGGAAGCCGGTCATCCGGGACAGCAGGTAGCGCACCTGCTTGCGGTTGTCCGAGCGAAGACCGAAGTTCTCCAGGCCCGCGAAGCCGTGCTCGATCTTGTTGATCTCCACGGACAGCAGGGTGCGCACGTCGTCCACGGTGGCCGCCTCGCGCAACGGCATTATCAGCCCGCTTATGTAGACGGCGAGGTCGTTCGCGGTGAGCGAGGCGTAGTTCGCCATCCGCCGGGCCAGCAGCAGGTCGCAGAACGCGGCGACCAGCCGGGACTTCTCCCGGAACGCGGCGTCCGTGTCGTTCGGCCCGATCGCCGCCATGATCAGCGTCAGCTGCTTGTCGAAGCCGTTGGCCGCGTTGTAGAACACCGGCTCGAAGCCGCGCACCGGCGCCGCGCTGGCCTCCACCAGCATCCGGTAGCGGTCGGCCAGCGGCCGGATGGTGTCCCGGATGAACACGCGGTAGTCGCGCGGCCTGGCCAGCCCCATCGCGTCCGGGTTCTGCCGCACCCACTCGTGGAAGGCCTTGTTGATCCGCTCCGCGGTCTCCTGGTCGGTCGGCGCGTAGCGGGCCCGCAGCACCGTCTTGACGAAGTCCCCGGGCGCCTGGTCGTCGGTCACCGCGAGCGCCGAGATGGTGCGCCGCCACACCGCGTTGAGCGCGCTGTGGTCCTTGTCCGCGCGGGAGAGCAGGAAGGACTTGAGCAGGTCCAGCGGCGTCAGCCGGGCCCCGCGGTCGTTCATCGACTCGAAGATCTCCCAGCCGTGGTCCCGGTCCCTGGCCGAGATCTCCACCAGGAAGACCCGCTCGAGCAGCCAGTCCACGAAGTACGGCAGCGCCGCGCCGCGCAGCCCGGTCGGCAGGTCCTCGAACAGGTCCCGGTAGCGCTGGCACATGTTCCGCACGGCCAGCGGCGTCTGCTCGGTCACCGGGTATTCGCGGCCTGCCCGCAGCTGACGCAGCGCCGGCTCGCGTTCGTCCACGTGCACGGTGAAGGTCGGCACGCCGTACTGCACGGTGCAGATCATGTTGTCCAGCACCGCGGCGCCCGCGTGCTCCTCGGCCTCGGTCAGCAGGTGCCGAAGCCGGATCAGCAACAGGAGCAGCGTGGTGAACCGCTGCTGCCCGTCCACCAGGAAGGACATCCCCGGCACCGGATAGGTCACGAAGGGTCCGAGGAAATAGGGCCGGTAGTCCGCGACGTCGGAGCGTTCGTGGTCTGGATTCCACTGCTCCAGGAAGCGTCCGGTCAAGTCGTTCAGGAGGTCCGTGACGTGCGTCCGGGTCCAGTCGTATTCGCGCTGATAATGCTCAAGGCCGTAGCGCCGGCCGGTGAACAGTTCGCGCACGGAGTGACCGCGCCCGTCGATCCGCTCCTGAGTCTGCTTTGCCACCTCGAATCGCACCCCGAAAGGAATCGTTATGAATTCCCGCGCACTCTTTCCGTAAGCGCCGGATCTTCACTCGCCGAATGCCCCAGTGCGCCCCTTGTCCGCCCTGTCCACAGGGCAGATGCCCTGATCAACTGACGTGAAAACCCAACATCAAGCCACGATTTCGTGTCAACTGCGGATTAATTCGGCGACAAGCGCGGTCCATCCGGTCTGGTGCGCGGCGCCGAGCCCGCGCCCGCTATCGCCGTGGAAGTACTCGTAGAACCACGGCCGCTCCGCCCAACGCGGATCGCGCTGGAACAGCGGTACGTCGCCGATCACCGGCCGGCGCCCGTTTCCGTCGGGGCGGAACAGGTCGATCAGGCCCCCGCGGAGTTGGCTGGCCAACTCGCGCCGGTCGATCTTCGTCGGGGTGCCGTCCAGCGCGTCGAGAATGTTCTCGATGGTGTGCACCATCAGATAGTTCATCGGCATCCACACCGGCCCGCGCCAGTTGGAGTTGCCGCCGAACAGTCCGGAACGGGATTCTCCGGGTTCGTAGTCCACGCTTGTGTGAATACCGTCGAGGTCTGCTTCGAAGGGCTTGTCGCGGTGTGCCAGGGAGAGCGAGCGCAGCCCGTACGGCGAGCGGAACTCGTCCGGGTCGGCCACCCGCGCCATGACGCGCTCGGCCTGCGCCGGATTCACGAGCGAGAAGAGGATTCCGCCCTTGGCGTGCGGCCGGCAGATCGCGCGCATGTACTCGGGCCGGCGCGTGGTGAACTCTTCCAGATGGCGGGAGAAGCGCGGCAGCCGGTCGAGGGTGGCCCGCTCGATGGGCAGCGAGGCGAGCAGCGGGATCACCCCCACCATGGACCGGACCCGGACGACGAGCTCCGAGCCGTTCCCGCGGCGCAGCCGGTCGTAGAAGAACCCGTCCTCCTCGTCCCAAAGCCCGCAGTCGTTGATCGCCGCCGCGATGTACGCGAAGTGCTCGGCGAACTTGCAGGCCATCTCCTCGTAGATCGGGTCGTGCAGGCCGAGCTCCATCGAGATCTCCAGCATGGACAGGCAGTAGAAGCCCATCCAGCCGGTCCCGTCGGACTGCTCGAGCACGCCGTCGACCGGCAGCTTGGAACGGTCGAAGGGCCCGATGTTGTCGAGCCCGAGGAATCCGCCCTCGAAGATGTTGTTCTCCTCGGCGTCCTTGCGGTTGACCCAGAAGGTGAAGTCGAGCAGCAGCTTGTGGAAGCAGGCCCGCAGGAAGTCCAGGTCGTGCCCGTTCGCGCGGTAGACGACCAGCGCGGCCCACGCGAGCACCGGCGGGTTCACGTCGTCGAAGTCCCACTCGTACGCCGGGAACTTGCCGTTCGGATGCTGATAGCGCTGGGAGAGGAAGGTGTACAGCTGCTGCTTGGCGAACCCCGGGTCGATGCCGACCATCGCCACGCAGTGGAACGCCAGATCCCACGCTGCGAACCACGGGTACTCCCACGGGTCGGGCATCAGGATGATGTCGCGGGCCCACAGGTGCGCCCAGGACTGGTTGCGGTCGTGCGCGCGGTGGGCGGGCGGCAGCGGCTGCGCGGGGTCGCCCTCGGTCCAGCGGTGGACGTCGTAGTGGTAGAACTGCTTGGCCCAGACCAGGCCCGCGTACGCCTGCCGCATGATCCGCGCGTCCTGCGCACTCGCCCCGGCCGGCGCCACCTCCGCGTAGAACGCGTCAGCCTCCTGCCTCCGCTCGACCAGAACGTCTTCGACGAGCGCTTCTTCCTCTTCCTCCGCGGTGAGCGTCAAATACACCACGCGCTCTTCTCCGGGAGCGAGTTCGAGCACGTAGTGCAGCGCGCCCTTGGTGCCCTCCAACTCCGGATTGACCGTCGCGGCGCCGTGCACGACGTGATCCCCGATGCCGTCCTTCGGATAGTCCGAGCCGTTCTCCCCGCGGAAGAGGAACTCGGCGTTCGTCTCGTTGTCGCACAGCAGCGGCTCAGGGCCCAGGCCGGAGGCGTCGGCCAGCGTGACCGGCGAGAAGTGCGGATGCCGAGCCGTCAGCCGCCCAGGCGCCCCGCTGACGCCCACCAGCCCCGCGTCCACCGCGTCCTCGATGTCCGACGCGCGCCCCCACGCCCACATGTTGCGCAGCCAGAGGTGCGGCAGGACGTGCAGGGTCTCGGTCTCGGGCCCCTGGTTCGCGACGGTCAGCCTGATGGCGTACGCCTGCGGCGAGGCCTTGGCGTAGTCGGCGGTGATGACGAAGTAGCGGTCCTCGTCGAACACCCCGGTGTCCACGAGCTCGAACTCACCGAGATCCTTCGACCGCCCCGCGTTCTCCGCCCGCAGCCGGGCATAGGGGAACTCACCCTGCGGGTAGTGGTAGCGCCAGGACAGCCACGAGCCGGTGGGAGTCGCGTCCTCGTACCACCAGTAGTCCTTCGCGTCCTCGCCGTGATTCCCCTCGGCGTTGCCGAGCCCGAAGGCCCGCTCCTTGAGAATGGGGTCACGACCGTTCCAGAACGCGAGCGCGAAGCACCAGTCCTGGTTCAGGTTCGACAGCCCGGCGAGCCCGTCCTCGCTCCACCGGTACACCCGGGACCGCGCATGGTCGAACGGAAAGTACGACCAGGCGTCCCCGTCCGCGCTGTAATCCTCGCGCACGGAGCCCCAGGCCCGCTCGGACAGGTACGGCCCCCACTCGCGCCAGGGAGCCCCGCCCTCGTCCGCTTCCGTCAACCGCCGCCGCTCGGGAGTCTCAACCACGCGACCAGTGTGCCCTGTGGTGAGAGATCCCGCGCGGGCGGGTGAACGTTACTGGCCCGAGCCGTCCTCAACGCAAGCGAAACAAGCCGAGGACACCGGGAGCGCCTCGGCCCGATGAACGCCGCTATGAGCGGACGTTGAAGTAACCGAGAAGATGCCACCTGCCCCGAGGGCGGCAAGTATGCCTACAGCCGCCAGGCCGCCTAGTAGTGCGCGGAACTTGGACATTTCAACCTCGAATCAGCGCTATACGAAGGCCGCGAGCTAGCTGCGCAGCTAAGCCGCGTGTACCGTCCACCACGAGGTACGCTCGCTAGCCCGACAGCAACATTCAGTGTGACGGACATACGCAAGGGCGGGCAGTCCCACTCCCTGGCAGGTACTTGCCAGCGATAATAGTGCCAGGCTTCAAACGGCATCCGCGCGGTACCAGCAGCACCGCAGAAAAACAAGGGGCATCCTCGACCAAAGGGAGCCAAAGGGACAAATGGGCGAAACATCGAACACGATGGGCGAGCAGGTCCTCGGTGCGCTCGGCTTGGACACCATCTGCGTACAGGTCTACCTCATGATGCATTCCGCACCCGAGGCGGACGCCACGCAGATAGCCGAGCGGCTCGCGATCGCACCGTCCGAGGTCGTAGACGCACTCGACGAACTCTCGGACCTCACCCTACTGCGCCCCGGACTGTCGCCGACCCAGAAATTACGGCCCGTCTCGATCGAACGCGCGATCCACACGCTTCTTCGTCAACAGTCAGAACAACTCAAGATCCAGAGCAGCTCGCTCTCGATGCTGCAGTCGGCGATGAAGGAGCTCCTGGAGTCCAGACCGACGCGGCAGGACGGATTCGGTCACGCGGATATTGAGACGCTGACCGGTGCCGAGCCGATCCAGTCCTGGATGGAGCGACTGATCTTCCGCGCGACGGAGAGCATCTGGTCCACGGTTCCCGGCAAGCCGATGCGCCCGGAGACGCTGGAGGCCGCGAGGCCGTTTGATGAGGAGGTGGCCCAACGTGGAGTGCCGGGGCGCAGCCTCTATCAGAACTCGGTTCTGTCCGACCGCCGCAATCTGGACTACGCGCGCTGGCTCAGCGGACTCGGCCCGGAGATCAGATCAGCACCCGTCGTACCGATCCGAATGACGATCGTCGATCGCTCGGCGGCCGCAGTCCTGTACTCGCAACCCCAGTTGCCCGTTGAGATGTTCGTCGTGCGTGAGCCGGCCCTCGTGATTCCGCTCGTCGAGCTCTACGAGATGAGCTGGGCCGCCGCCAAGCCTATTGACGGCCCTGACCCCAAGCATTCCCGTGAGAGGGAACCCACTCAGCAGGAGTTGGCGCTGCTCCGCTTCCTCGCGTCGGGAAGCACCGACGAGGCGGCGGCGAAGAAGTTGGGGGTCTCAGTCCGCACCGTGCGGCGAATAATGGCGGAGCTGATGGATCAACTGGGGGCGTCGAGCCGCTTCGAGGCGGGGCACAAGGCTACGCAGCGGGGGTGGCTGTAGCGCTGGGGAGTTGTGGAGCGGGGACGCTGGTGATTCGAGGATGATGCGCGAGGGGCTTGGCTCCGGGGGTGGGAGCCTGCCGCCCTGGGCGGGGCCAGTGTGGGCCCTTGGCCCCGCCACAGGGGTTCAGGCAGCGGCTTCGCGATGCCGCAACCGAGGCCGGGAATCTGGTGGGGGATCCGGCTCGTGGGACTGAGTCTGCCCTACCCGACATAGCTGACTGAAGGGTTCAGAAGTGGCACGACCCTGCATGGCATGAAGCTGTCAGCCGGACGCCAACCCCTGCATGCACCTTGCACGAAATGACTTCGGGGCCCCCGCGCTGACCAGCGCGGAAGCCCCGATACTTCAAAAGTCGTTAATAAGCGTTACGAACTGTTTCGGCGGCTCACCATGCCGCCGCCGGAACTTTGCCGTCACCGGCCGGCGACGGGCTGTTCGGAGGCCGTACCACCCGCGACCGAACCCTTGGCGGCGGTGCCGTGCAGCGAGCGGATCTCGTGGGTGATCTTCATCGAGCAGAAGTGCGGGCCGCACATGGAGCAGAAGTGGGCCTGCTTGGCCGGGGCGGCGGGGAGGGTCTCGTCGTGGAACGCGCGGGCGGTGGCGGGGTCCAGGGCGAGGTTGAACTGGTCCTCCCA
Source organism: Actinospica sp. (assembly GCF_035552695.1). Classification (NCBI taxonomy): domain Bacteria; kingdom Bacillati; phylum Actinomycetota; class Actinomycetes; order Catenulisporales; family Actinospicaceae; genus Actinospica; species Actinospica sp. The sequence continues at coordinate 2,690 of NZ_DASZKT010000122.1, read as the reverse complement.
GCGGAACTCGAATCTGGCGTCGGACAGGGCGTCGTCCCAGGCCTGGGCGCCGGGGTGGCCCTTGGCGAGGTCGGCGGCGTGGGCGGCGATCTTGTAGGCGATCATGCCCTGCTTGACGTCCTCGAGGTCGGGCAGGCCGAGGTGCTCCTTGGGCGTCACGTAGCAGAGCATCGCGGTGCCGTACCAGCCGATCATCGCGGCGCCGATGGCCGAGGTGATGTGGTCGTAGCCGGGGGCGATGTCCGTGGTGAGCGGGCCGAGCGTGTAGAACGGCGCGTCGTCGCACAGCTCCTTCTGCAGGTCCACGTTCTCCTTGATCTTGTTCATCGGCACGTGGCCCGGGCCCTCGATCATCACCTGGACGTCCATGCCGCGAGCCAGGCGGCCGAGCTCGCCGAGCGTCTTGAGCTCGGCCAGCTGCGCGGCGTCGTTGGCGTCGTAGATCGAGCCGGGGCGCAGGCCGTCGCCGAGCGAGTAGGTGACGTCGTACTCGCGCAGGATCTCGGTGAGGTCGGCGAAGCGCTCGTAGAGGAAGTTCTCCTTCTTGTGCGCCAGGCACCAGGCCGCCAGGATCGAGCCGCCGCGGGAGACGATGCCGGTCTTCCGGTCGGCGGTGAGCGGGACGTAGTCGGCGAGCACGCCCGCGTGCACGGTCATGTAGTCCACGCCCTGCTCGCACTGCTCGATGACAGTGTCCCGATACACCTCCCAGGACAGGTCCTCGGCCTTCCCGCCGACCTTCTCCAGTGCCTGATAGATCGGCACGGTGCCGACGGGGACGGGGCTGTTGCGCAGGATCCACTCGCGCGTCTGGCGGATGTCCTTGCCGGTCGACAGGTCCATGATGGTGTCGGCGCCCCAGCGGGTGGCCCACACCATCTTCTCCACCTCGTGCTCGATGGACGAGGCGACGGCCGAGTTGCCGATGTTCGCGTTGACCTTGACCAGGAAGGCCTCGCCGATCACCATCGGCTCGATCTCCGGGTGCCGCGCGTTCGCCGGGATCACGGCGCGGCCGGCGGCGACCTCCTCGCGCACCCGCTGCACGCTCACGCCCTCGCGCAGCGCGATGAACTCCATCTCGGCGGTCGTCTCGCCGCGGCGCGCGTAGCCGAGCTGGGTCGGCGCGCCGGACGTGCCGGCGGCGGCACGCTCGGCGATCCACGGGGCCCGCAGCTTGGGCAGTCCCGCCCGCACGTCGGTACGCAGGTCCTCGTCCGTGTAGGGGCCGGAGGTGTCGTACAGCAGAACGCTGTCACCTGTTGAAAGTTTGACTTCGCGCATCGGCACCTGGAAGGTGCCGAGCGCGTCGGTCAAATAGGTCTTGCGGAGCACATTGTCGTTTGACGGAGACAAAGCAGCCATGGCTGCACTCACACTCCCTACGCCGGCATTATCCGGACAGGTTCATGCGGTCGGCGTGAACGCCCTCTCAGCCCGGATCCGCCCCGAGCTCCCGCGGTTTTATTGGGTTGTCTCCGCCACCCTAGCGCGCCGGTCAATCCCCGTCAGCGCGCAGGGTGGGTGAGGTCGATCAGTAGTCGCGCTTCTTCTGCAGCTGCCGGCGACGGTAGGCCGGGATCGACATCATGAAGCGGTGGTAGCCGTAGTACAGCGCACCGACCGCGACGGCACCGATGGCGATGATCAGCAGCGAGTGCAGCGCCCAGCTGACGATCGAGAGCACGATCGCCCCGGCGATGAAGACTCCGGCGACCACGAGGATCGCCTTCAACACGAATGGCATTTCGCCTTCCCTACCCCTTCAGAGTCTGCTGACTGTTCCTACCGGGTCAACGAACGAGGCACCGGCCGCGTTCCGACCCAGATCCACGATATATCGCGAATGGGTCCCGCGCTACCAGGCCGGACCCCGAATTCCCCCTAGGGGTCGGACCTGCGGCGATGCCCGAGCACACGGCGCGTGCGCAGACGCCGCTTAGCCCGTCGGCTCGTCTAGTCGACGATCCGGCGGGCTGGGGCGGAGCGGGAACTGCGGGCCTTACTTCTTCTTGGCCCGGGCGGCGGTCTTCTTGGTCGCGGCCTTCTTGGCCGGACGGGTGGCCGCCACCTTCTTGGCAGGAGCCTTACGCGCGGGGCGGGCGGCCGCGGGGGCCTCGGCCTGCGCAAAGGTTCCCTTGCCGTCCGCGAACGCGGCACGGCACTTCTCCAGCAGCTTGCGCAGCGTGGCCTGGTCGGCCTTGGACAGCTGCCCGCTCAGCAGCCCCTCGACCTCCTCGACCTTCTTGTCCGCGCGCGCCAGCAGGGTCTTGCCGGTGCGGGTGATGGTGGTCTCCATCGCCCGTCCCTGACCGGGCACCGTGCGGCGCTCGATCAGACCCTTCACGGTGAGGTTCCCGAGCACCGTGGTCATCGTCTGGGGGGTCACCAGGCACTGGCGGGCGAGTTCCGCCCCGCTGATGCCCGGAGTCTCAGCGATCACCAACAGCGCCGAGTACTGCGGCACTGTCAGGCCCATCGGCCGAAGCACCGCGTCCTTAGCTCCGGAGAGCTCTTGCTCAAGGCTCTTGACCACGTGGCCGAGCCGATCATCCATTGCTGTCATAGCGTCGATCATATCCTGTGTCGCACAAAATGCCCGTTTTTGCGTCGGGCCCTGACGCGTACGGGTGATACACAGCGCCCTGCGAGCGCCACCCGGGTTGTGTGCAACAGCTTGCCACAGGTTC
>NZ_DASZKT010000121.1:0-5484 GCF_035552695.1 Actinospica sp. | reverse complement strand
GCTCGGACACCTACCCGTACGTGGACGTCCGCGAGGATGACGTGGAGATGGGCCACGAGGCCTCGGTCTCCAAGATCTCCGAGGACCAGCTCTTCTACCTGATGAGCCGCGGCATGACCGAGGATGAGGCAGCGGCCACGACCGTGCGCGGCTTCGTCGAGCCGATCGCCCGCGAGCTGCCGATGGAGTACGCGCTCGAGCTGAACCGGCTGATCGAGCTCCAGATGGAGGGGGCGGTCGGCTGATGGCGGGGATCGGCAGGGCGCCGGAGGCATCCGCGCCCGTCTCAAGCTTGCACGCGATGGCCTCGTTCGACCTCGCGGATTTCCCGGTGCCCACCGGGCGCGAGGAGGAGTGGCGGTTCACCCCGCTGCGCCGGCTGCGCGATCTGCATGGCGACGCCCCGCTGGCCGCGGGAAAGGTGACCGTGGAAACCGACCCTGCTCCCGGCGTCAGGGTCGAGTCTGCCGAACGGGCAGATGCCAGGCTGGGCCGCTCGTTCGTGCCCGCCGACCGGGTGAGCGCCCGCGCGTTCGCGTCATTCGGCGAGGCCAACGTGATCACGGTGCCGGCCGAGCTCGTGGCCAGCAGGCCGACGGTCGTGACCGTCCGCGGGCATGACGCCGAGGGCGCGGCATTCGGCCACCTGCTCGTCCAGGTCGAGCCGATGGCCAGTGCCGTGGTCGTCCTCGATCACGCGGGCAGCGCGACCTATGCCGACAACGTCGAGTTCGTGGTCGGCGAGGGCGCCTCGCTGTCGGTGGTCAGCCTCCAGGACTGGGCGCAGGACGCGGTGCACCTCTCGCACCATCACGTGCAGATCGGCCGGGACGCGACGTTCCGGCACGCCGCCGTGTCGCTCGGCGGCGGCCTGGTGCGGCTCGCCCCCACCGTGCGGTACGCCGGGCCCGGCGGCGACGCCGAACTGCTCGGCATGTACTTCGCCGACGCGGGCCAGCACCTGGAGCACCGGCTGTTCGTCGACCACGCCGTGCCCAGCTGCCGCAGCCGGGTCGACTACCGGGGCGCGCTGCAGGGCGCCGAGGCGCACGCGGTGTGGATCGGCGACGTGGCCATCCGGGCGGCGGCGACCGGCACCGACACCTACGAGCGCAACCGGAACCTGGTGCTGACCGACGGCACCCGGGTCGACTCGGTGCCCAACCTCGAGATCCTCACCGGCGAGGTAGTCGGCGCCGGGCACGCCAGTGCGAGCGGGCGGCTCGAGGACCAGCACCTGTTCTACCTGATGGCCAGGGGCATCCCGGAGGCCGAGGCCCGGCGGCTGGTGATCCGCGGCTTCTTCGGCGCATTGATCGACCGGATCGGGATACCTGAGGTGGCGGACCGCATCGCGGCAGGAATCGAGCTGGAGCTGGCATGACCGAGGCGCAGTACCGGCAGGGATCGCCGGGTAGCCCGGAGAGCTACCTGCGGGCCTGCTCGCTGGCCGACCTGCCCGAGGAAGGGGCGATCGGCGTCGAGATCAACGGCGAGCCGGTCGCCGTGGTCAGGGCCGGCGGCGAGGTGTACGCGCTGCGCGACGTCTGCTCGCACGCCGAGGTACCGCTGTCCGAGGGCGAGATCTACGACCACACGGTGGAGTGCTGGCTACACGGGTCCTGCTTCGACCTGCGCACCGGCCAGCCCACCGGACCGCCGGCCACCGAGCCGGTGCCGACTTATCCCGTGAAGATCGAGGGCGACGACGTCCTTGTTGCGATAGAGGAGTCATAGTGTCCACCCTTGAAATCCGTGACCTGCACGTCAGCGTGGAGGAGGCGGCCGGCACCCGCCGGGAGATCCTGCGCGGCGTGGACCTCACCGTGTCTGCCGGGCAGACGCACGCCATCATGGGGCCGAACGGCTCCGGCAAGTCCACGCTCGCGTATGCGATCGCCGGTCACCCCAAGTACCACGTGACCAGCGGGTCGGTCACGCTGGACGGCGCGGACGTGCTGGCGCTGAGCGTGGACGCACGGGCCCGGGCCGGGCTGTTCCTTGCCATGCAGTACCCAGTCGAGGTACCCGGCGTGTCGGTGTCGAACTTCCTGCGCACCGCGATGACCGCCGTGCGCGGCGAGGCGCCGAAGCTGCGCGACTTCGCCAGGCAGCTGCGCGAGTCGATGGCTGAGCTGTCCATCGACCCGGCGTTCGCCCAGCGCAACCTCAACGAGGGGTTCTCCGGCGGCGAGAAGAAGCGGCACGAGATCCTGCAGCTCGAGCTGCTCGACCCCAAGATCGCGATCCTCGACGAGACCGACTCCGGCCTGGACATCGACGCGCTGAAGGTCGTGTCCGAGGGGATCAACAAGTTTCGGGGGGCTTCGGGGGGTCGCTCCCCCGCGGGGCAGAGTGCGGCCGGCGAGGGCCACGGCGTGCTGCTGATTACGCACTACACCCGGATCCTGCGGTACGTGCGGCCGGACTTCGTGCACGTGTTCGTCGGCGGCCGGATCGTCGCCGAGGGCGGCTCGGAGCTGGCCGACGAGCTGGAGAGCGAAGGCTACGAGAAGTACGTGCGGGAGGGGGCGTCGGCATGACCTTTGACGTCGCCCGGATCCGCAAGGACTTCCCGATCCTGGACCGGCAGATCCGCGGCGGGCATCCGCTGGTCTACCTGGACAGCGCCAACACCTCGCAGAAGCCGCGGCAGGTGCTCGACACGCTGGCCGACTTCTACGAGCGGCATAACGCGAACATTCACCGGGCCAGCCACCAGCTCGGCGAGGAGGCTACCGAGGCCTACGAGGGCGCGCGGATCAAGGCCGGCCGGTTCATCGGCGCGCGGGACGAGACCGAGATCGTGTTCACCAAGAACATCACGGAGGCGATCAACCTGGTCGCCTACTCGATGAGCAACGCGACAGCCGCCGGGCCGGGCCGGTTCAGCCTCGGCCCGGGCGACGAGATCGTCATCACCGAGATGGAGCACCACTCCAACATCGTCCCCTGGCAGCTGCTCTGCCAGCGCACCGGCGCGACGCTGCGCTGGTTCGGCGTGACCCCCGACGGCAGGCTGGACACCTCGAACATCGGCGACCTGATCACCGAGCGCACCAGGCTCGTGTCCCTGGTCCACCAGTCCAACGTGCTAGGCACGATCAACCCGGTCCGGATGGTCGCCGACGCAGCGCACGCGGCGGGCGCCCTGGTGCTGGTGGACGCCGCGCAGTCGGTCCCGCACATGCCCGTGGACGTGACCGAGCTCGGCGCCGACTTCCTAGGCTTCACCAGCCACAAGATGTGCGGCCCGACCGGCATCGGCGTGCTGTGGGCGCGCCGGGAACTGCTTGACGAGATGCCGCCGTTCCTGGGTGGCGGCGAGATGATCGAGAGCGTCTGGATGGACCGGACCACCTTCTCCGCGCCGCCGCACAAGTTCGAGGCGGGCACGATGCCGATCGCGCAGGCGGTGGGTCTCGGGGCGGCCATCGACTACCTCGGCGAGATCGGCTTCGACGCGATGCGGGCGCACGAGCTGCAGCTGATCGAGCATGCGCTCGAGGTGCTCACCCCGATCGAGGGGGTGCGGATTCTCGGGCCGACGAAGGCGGCGGACCGCGGCAGCGCGTTCTCGTTCACCGTGGCGGACGTGCACCCGCACGACGTCAGCCAGGTGCTCGACGACCTCGGCATCGCGGTGCGGGCCGGCCATCACTGCGCCTGGCCGCTGCACCGCGCGTTCGGCGTGCAGTCGAGTACGCGAGCGTCGTTCTACCTGTACAACACCCGCGAAGAGGCGGATGCGCTTGCTGACGGGATCCGCGAGGCACAGCGGTTCTTCGCCCGGAGATGAGCCCAGGCCAGCGGGGAAGTGCAGCAGCAGGCCGCGTGTTGTAAGGGGATGTGATGGAGTTCGAGTCGATGTACCAGGACATCATCCTGGATCACTACCGCCACCCGCACAACAAGGGACTGCGGGACCCTTACGACGCAGAAGTTCACCATGTCAACCCGCTGTGCGGCGACGAGGTGACGATGCGGGTCACCCTGAAGGCGGCCGGCGGCGTGCCTGCCGTGGCCGACGTGTCCTACGACGCGCTCGGCTGCTCTATCAGCCAGGCCAGTGCCTCGGTCATGACCGACCTGGTCATCGGCAAGAGCGTGGATGAGGCGATGGCCGTCAGCCAGGAGTTTCTCGCGCTCATGCAGTCCAAGGGCGCCGGGGAACCGGACGAGGATCTGCTCGAGGACGCGGTAGCGTTCAGCGGCGTGTCCAAGTACCCGGCACGGATCAAGTGCGCGCTGCTCGGCTGGATGGCATGGAAAGACGCCACCGCCCGGGCACTTGAGGAGGCATCATCATGACCGAGCCAGCTACCACGGAAGCTGACTACACCGAGTCCGCGGCTGCCCCTGAGCCCGCGGCCGCCGGCGCGGACGCGTCCGGGGCGACCGGGGACGAGGCGGCCGGGCTGGCCTTTGCCGTCACCCCGGAGAACGAGGACATCCTCGAGGCGATGCGCGACGTCGTCGACCCCGAGCTGGGCATCAATGTCGTAGATCTCGGCCTGGTCTACGGCATCGGCATGGGGGAGGACCGGCTGGCCACGATCGACATGACGCTGACCAGCGCCGCCTGCCCGCTCACCGACGTGATCGAGGACCAGACCCGGGCTGCGCTCGACGGCCTCGTCAACGACTTCCGGATCAACTGGGTGTGGCTCCCGCCGTGGGGGCCGGACAAGATCACCGAGGATGGCCGCGAGCAACTCCGCGCGCTGGGCTTCAACGTCTGATCACCTGGTCTGGCGGCCCCGGGCTGACCGCCGCGGCCGCCAGTTTCCGGCGACGCCGGATGCGTTGCGAAGCCGCCCGACGGTAATCCCGCCCCCGGTAGCGCCCGCCGGCTTTCGCCGCGATCAGGCCCGCAGGTAGAACGGGGAGGCGCTGGCTGCGACCGTGTCGGCAACCGGGTTGGGCTCGGCCTCGCCGGCGAACGTGACGTCGATCGGGAAACCCGCGTCCTCGGTGACCGCGGCAGCGGCTCGCTCGACCGCGTGCGCCGCGGCGTCCTGCGCGGCCTGGTCGGCCGGGTTGTCCAGGTCGATCGAGATGATCAGGCCCTCGCCCCGGCCGGCCACCGACAGCCACGCCGTGCGCGCCTCGCGGACCGCTGGCACAGTGCGCAGCTGCGCGCTTGCTTCGCTGAGCAGGCGGGTTGGCTGCCGCGGCGGCGTGCCGACCCGGATCTGGACGCCTTCGGCCTGGCCCTGGACGGCCGCCAGGTAGGCGACCCCTGCCGGGTACACGGGCACGCTGGCTTCCGCCCCGGGGTTCAGCGCGATGCCGAGATCCGGCGGCAGCGACCTGGCCAGCTCCGCGGCCGGCACCACGACGTGCGGGATGACCGCGGGCGGCATGCCATGATCAGGGTCCGCCATGAAGTTGCTGAGCTCCTGGGCGCAGGTGAAGGCGGGGACGAACTCACCGCCGAGGTAGGTGACCGTGGGCAGGGTCAGCGAGGAGCCGTCCGTCACC
>NZ_DASZKT010000120.1:0-13388 GCF_035552695.1 Actinospica sp. | reverse complement strand
ACGGTCGCCGCCCAAACCCAGGGCGGCTCCCTCCTCGGCCTTGCCAGATTCGGCCCTCGACCCGCTCCCTGATCCGACCACCATTCCTCGGTCGTCCTATTCAGCCGTCTCGACCGGCTTCTTGGGCACCATCACCTTGCGCCGGAACACGCACACGACGGTGCCGTCCTGGTTCAGGCCGCGGGTCTCCACGTAGACCACGCCGCGGTCCGGCTTCGACTTCGACTCGGTCTTGTCCAGCACCGTGGTCTCGCCGTAGATGGTGTCGCCGTGGAAGGTCGGGGCGACGTGCCGCAGGGATTCGACCTCGAGGTTCGCGATGGCCTTCCCGGACACGTCGGGCACGGACATACCAAGCAGCAGGGAATAGATGTAGTTGCCCACCACGACGTTCTTCTTGAACTCGGTGCTGGTCTCGGCGTAGTGCGCGTCGAGGTGCAGCGGGTGGTGGTTCATGGTGAGCAGGCAGAACAGGTGGTCGTCGTACTCGGTGACGGTCTTGCCGGGCCAGTGCTTGTACTCGGCACCGATTTCGAACTCTTCGAAGTAGCGGCCGAACTGCATGGGGTCAGCTCCTGAAGGGCTAGAAGTTTTCCGCCCATCCTGCCGCAAGAAGTTACCGATCGGTAGGTGCCGTCACTCACATGTACGACGGCACCCATCCGAGGCCGCGGGCCTGCTAGGCCTGCTGCGCGTCCGGCTCGGACTCCGGCTCCAATTCGGGCTCGGGCTCCGGCTGACCGGGCTTCGGGTACTCCTCGTCCTCGCCGCCGAAGCCGATCTCCGGGATCTCCGGGGCCAGCCAGTGCGCGAGGCGGTCGACCACGTCCTCCTGGAGCAGGTCGGCGACGGTCAGCACGTAGGCCACGTCGCCGGCCGCGGAGGCCGCGTGGCTCAGCGCCGAGTCCTTCTCCCAGGTGCCGTACGTCGCGGCGCGGGCGTAGCCGCGGGCCAGCCGGGCGGCGCCGGGGCGCCCCGCGCCGCCGATCGCGGTGTCCGCCGCGGCCAGCGCGTCGAACTTGTCCCTGGCGAACGCGAGGCCCGCCGCGTCGATCCGGCGGCCGATCCGGTCCAGCTGCTCGCGCTTGAGCCCGGACAGGGCGTAGAGCAGGCCGAGGACGCGGCGGCCGCTCGGGCCGTAGGCCCACCAGGCGGGCACCTCGGCGGTGGCCAGGAACTCGCGGGTGAAGATCGCCTGGGCGCCGACCGCGGAGGCCGGGACGAAGTGCTCGGGGATGGGTACCGCCTGCAGCTGGAAGACCCGGAAGGCGCCGTCCACGCCGAGCGTCAGGGTCATGTCGTCGGCGATGCCGAGGCCGGTCTCCGCGGGCTCGGGGTGCAGCAGCAGGCCGTAGGGCTCGCGCTCGCCCTCGGCTCGCTCCTCGTCCGGCTCGGCCGCGGTCTCGGCGATGAACTGGGTGATGCCGCGCTCGAGCGCGGCGGCGAGGTCCACCACCTGCCGGTCCGGGCCGATCTGCCGGGTTCCGTCCATACGGGCGATCACGTAATACGTTGCCATCGGAGTTTTCTGGCCCTCCCTGTCCTAGCGTCGCTCGCGTTCGGGGACACCTCTGGCGTGCGGCGACCGGTGGTCCGCCGGCCCCCATCCTGCCGTATCGGGCCGGGTTACGTCAGGTGGTCCGCGGAGCCGGTCGCGGGTCGAGTCTAGACGAGGGACGCCAGCACCTCGCGTACGGTTTCCGCGACGGCGTCCGGCCGGTCGAACGGAACGTAGTGCGCACTGTCCGTGAGCTCGATGAGCTTGCCGTGCACGGACAATTCGGCCAGCTGCCGCTGCCGGGCGAGCCAGGTCTCGTTGCGCTGCCGGATCTGCTCGGCGACGAACGGCAGCGCGCGCAGCACCGGAGTCGTGCCGAAGGCCGCGATCACCCGCAGCGGCGGCTCCGCCGGGAACGGCTTCTCGCAGCGCAGTTCCAGCAGCCGCGCCGCGACCGCGTTGTACGTCGCGTTCTCCAGCAGCGCGGTCGTCAGCAGCCTGCCGGAGGCCGCGGTGGCTGCGACGTCCGCGGGATCGGCGAGATCTGCTCCGGTGGCCCGGGTGAGCCGGATCGCCAGGGCCCGCAGGCGCGGCATGGCGAGTCCGGCGAGGCCCGCGCGGCTTGCGAGTTCACCCAGCGTCCGCCACTGCGCCAGCCGGCGCTGTGCGGCCTCCTCGGGCTCGGGGGCGGGCGCCTCCGGCTCGGCCGATCCGTCCACCAACACGATCCCGGCGACGAGCTCGGGATGCAGCCGCGCGAAGGCCTCCACGTGGAAGCCCGCGAGCGAGTGCCCGACGAGCACGGCGCGGCCCGCGGGCGGCGCCGCCGGGGCGAGCACCCCGGGCGTGGTCAGCAGGGCCCTGATCCGCTCGGCCTCGCCCGCGAGGTTCGGCGGCACCGCCGAGGGTTCGGACCAGCCGAGCCCGGGACGGTCGAAGCGCAGCACCGGAGCGAGCCCGGCGAGCAGCGGCACGACGCGGTCCCAGTCGTACCACGCGCCGCCGAGGCCCGAGCTGAGCACGACCGGCGGCACGTCCGCGGGCCCCGGCTCGACGACGACGTGCGTGGCCAGACCGTCGATGCGCACCATCCGACCGGGAATCCGCGGCGTGTCAGCAGTCATGAACCGCAGCTTAGACGCCTACCGCAGCTTGTACTCCTCGAGGATGCGCCGGCCGACGATCATCTTCTGGATCTCGGCCGTGCCCTCGCCGATCAGCAGCATCGGCGCCTCGCGGTAGAGCCGCTCGATCTCGTACTCCTTCGAGTAGCCGTAGCCGCCGTGGATGCGGAAGGAGTCCTCGACGACCTCCTTGCAGTACTCGGCCGCGAGGTACTTGGCCATGCCCGCCTCGAGGTCGTTGCGCTGCCCGGAGTCCTTCACCCGCGCGGCCCGGACCATCATCGCGTGCGCCGCCTCGACCTTCACGGCCATCTCGGCGAGCTTGAACTGGATCGCCTGGTGCTGCGCGATCGGCTTGCCGAAGGTGGAACGCTGCTGCGCGTAGGCGATGCCGATCTCGAAGGCCCGCAGCGCGATGCCGCAGGCGCGGGCCGCCACGTTCACCCGGCCGACCTCGACGCCGTCCATCATCTGCGCGAAGCCGCGGCCCGGCGTGCCGCCGAGCACCCGGTCGCCGGCGACGCGGACGTTGTCGAGGATCAGCTCGGTGGTGTCGACGCCCTTGTAGCCCATCTTCTGGATCTTGCCCGGCACGGTCAGCCCGGGCCGGGTCTCGCCGAAGCCCGGCTCCTTCTCGACCAGGAAGGTGGTGAGATTCTTGTACGGGGTGTCCGCGCCCTCGTCCGTCTTGGCGAGCAGCGCGACCAGGTTGGAGGTGCCGCCGTTGGTCAGCCACATCTTCTGGCCGGTGATCAGGTAGTCCTCGCCGTCCCGCACGCCCTTGGTGGTGATCGCGGCGACGTCGGAGCCGAGCGCGGGCTCTGACATGGAGAACGCCGCGCGCACCTCGCCCTCTGCCATCTTCGGCAGGAAGTGCGCCTGCTGCTCCGGCGTGCCGTGCTGCTTGATCATGTACGCGACGATGAAGTGCGTGTTGAGGATGCCGGACACCGACATCCAGCCGCGCGCGATCTCCTCGACCACCAGCGCGTACGTCAGCAGCGACTCGCCGAGTCCGCCGAACTCCTCCGGGATCATCAGGCCGAACAGGCCGAGCTCGGCCATCCCCTTGACGATCTCGGTCGGGTACTCGTCGGCGTGCTCCAGCTCCGTGGCCACGGGGATGATCTCGCGCTCCACGAAGGTGTGCACGGTGGCGAGGATCTCCTGCTGGATGTCGGTCAGTCCCTCGGTCCGGGCGAGGCGTGCCATGCGGTGACTCCCTTGTCATTGCTGCCGCCCTCCACGAGAAGAGGTGCGGCGCGGGTCACGATTGTTACCGGTCAGTATCCACAGCGGTCCGGGCCCTGGGAAGGGGGCGTCGTCACGTTGTCGTAGGGATCACCCGTGCTAAGGGGCGGTCGTCCGCCTGGTCACCGGGACAACGGTGACCAAGCCGTCGAGGCCGGCGAAGTCATCGGGATTCGTAGTGAACAGCGGCAGCGCCTCGGCGAGCGCCACCGCGGCGATCTGCCGGTCGGTCACGCGCCGCAGAGGACTACGACCGATCGCGGCCACGGCGGCGACGACGCGGCCATACGCGCGCGCGGCCTCCGGCCCGAACGGAATCGGATCGAACTCCGCACAGCCTCGAACTTGGAGGTCCGCGCCGACGGCCTCAGCCCTGGGGCGGCTCGAACTTGGAGGTGCGCTGGTAGCCCGCGGCGCGGCCCTTGCCCGCGATGACCAGCGCCATCTTCCGCGAGGCCTCGTCGATCATCTCGTCGCCGAGCATGGCCGAGCCCTTCTTGCCGCCAGCCTCGGAGGTGCAGTAGTCGTACGCGTCGAGGATCAGCTCGGCGTGGTCGTAGTCCTCCTGGGTCGGCGCGAACAGCTCGTTGGCGATGGCGATCTGGTCCGGGTGCAGCACCCACTTGCCGTCGAAGCCGAGGGCGGCCGAGCGGCCGGCGACACGGCGGAAGCCCTCCGGGTTGCGCACCTGCAGGTAGGGGCCGTCGATCGCCTGCACGTCGTGCGCGCGGGCGGCCATCAGGATGCGCATGAGGATGTAGTGGTACGCGTCGCCCACGTCGTAGAGCGGCGGCTGCTCGCCGACGACCAGGGACTTCATGTTGATCGAGGCCATGAAGTCGGCCGGGCCGAAGATGACGGTCTCGATGCGCGGCGACGCGGCGGCGATGGCGTCCACGTTGACCAGGCCCTTGGCGTTCTCGATCTGCGCCTCGATGCCGATCCGGCCGACCTCGTAGCCCATGGTCTTCTCGATCTGGGTGAGCAGCAGGTCCAGCCAGACCACCTGCCCGGCGTCCTGCACCTTCGGCAGCATGATGCAGTCCAGGTTGGCGCCCGCGCCCTCGACCACCGTGACCACGTCGCGGTAGGTCCAATGCGTGGTCAGGTCGTTGACGCGCACGGTGCGCGTCTTGCCGCCCCAGTCGCCCTGGTTGAGCGCGTCCACGATCTTGAGCCTGGCGCCCTCCTTCTCCAGCGGGGCGCAGGCGTCCTCGAGGTCGAGGAAGACCTGGTCGGCGGGCAGCGACTGGGCCTTCTCGAGGAAGCGCGGGTTCGATCCCGGCACGGCCAGACAGGAGCGGCGGGGGCGGTTCTGCTGCGGCATGGTTGGTTCCTTCCCAATGCGGGTTCGGACCGTCGTTTCTGTGAGGTTACCCGCCGGTAGCAGGCTCCGTCTCGTGATGCGCACCACTTGTGCCGCCGGCACCCGCCGTGCTCACCGCGACGAGACCGGCGAGGATCAGCAGCCCGCCCGGCAGCGCCCAGAGCGAGGGGACCTGCCCGAGCCAGACCGCGGCGAGCAGCGCGGCGATCGGCACCTCGAGCAGGATGACGACGGAGACCACCGTGGCGCTCGTCGTCTTCAGCGCGCGGTTGAACATGGTGTGGCCCAGCAACTGCGCCCCCGCCGTCAGCGCGAGGATCTTCAGCCACGCGTTGGAGCCGAAGCCGAGCAGATGCTGGTCGCCGACCGCCGCCATGAGCGCGAGCGTGCATGAGGCGGTGCCGTAGCAGATGGTCGCGTACGGAGTCAGCGAGACCGTCTGCCGCACCTTCGAACCCAGCGTCATATAAACAGCCGCGAGCACTGCCGCGGTGAGCGCGAGCAGGTCGCCGAAGAAGGCGTGCACCGAGACGTGCAGGTCCACGCCCGAGAGCGCCGCGACGCCGAGCACCGAGGTCAGGATGCCGAGCCAGGCGCGCCGGGCCACGTGCTCCCCGCGCATCCGGGCGATCAGCGCCGCGAAGACCGGCTGCGTCGCCGCGAACGCCGTGGCGGAGGCGACCGAGGTCATCGTCAGGCTCGGCGTCCACGTGGAGAAGTGCAGGCCGAGGCTGACGCCCGAGGCGAGTGCGAGCAGCCACTGCCGGCCGCTGAGCGCACGGAGCTCGGCGCGGTGGCGGATCAGCGCGTACGGCGCGAGCACGGCGGTGCCGATCGCGTTGCGCCAGAAGGCGATCGCGAGCGAGGGCGCACGGGTGGCCGCGATGAGCGGGCCGGAGGTGCCGACGCCGAGCACGCCGATGGCGAGCGTCGGGATGTCCGCCCTCGCGGGGCGGTGCACGGCGGCGGGCGCGGCGGGTCGTATGGACGCGGTCGGCGTCGCGGGCACGGGTGACGTTGTCAGGGGTAGCTCCGGGGTCGACCTGTGACGAGCGGATGTCCTCAGCGTACAAGCGGATCCGGCCGCTACCACGCGGCCAGCGAACTTCTACAAGCCGTCCCACTGAAATGCGCCGCCGGGCACTGTGGGACAGTCTTGGACCATGACCCCGCCGCAGTCCCCTGCTCCCCTCGCACACGGTGCCGCAGCCACGCTCGCCCTGCCCGACTTCGCGCTCGTCGAGGAGGCCTGCAAGAAGTCCAGCCTGCTGTGGATCGCCGTGCCCGGGCTGCGCGATCGCGCGGTGTGGCACGTCTGGCAGGAGCACGACGGCCGCGGCGCGGTGTACCTGGTGACCGGCGGCGGCGAGCAGAACGTGCCCGGGCTCTCGGACGGCCAGGTCGTGCGGGTCACGGTGCGGTCCAAGGACAAGGGCGGCCGGCTCGCCACCTGGTCCGGGCTCGTCGGCCGGGTGCTGCCCGGCACGCCCGAGTGGGCCGAGGTCGTCCCGACGCTGCACGCCAAGCGCCTGAACGCGCACGACGGCGAGGGCCAGCCGGAGCGCTGGGCCGAGCGGTCCGCGATCTTCCGGATCGCGCCGCAGGGTCCGCTGCTTGAGGGGCCAGGGCGCTACGGCCGCGCCAGCGGGGCCGCGCCGGTGCAATCCGGACCGGCAACCACGGTGACGCGCCGCGTTCGCTGAGACGTCGCCGATCCCTCGTAGCCTTCCGATTGCCCGTCACACCTCCGTACCCATAGCCTGATCGCAGGAACAGGCATGGGACCAGCGCGGTTCCCGGACGAAAGGCGTGCGGTGGCGAAGATCGGGTCTACCAAAGCGACCGCCCGGATCTTCGTTTCCCATCTGGCCGGCAAGGCGGTGTTCGACCAGGACGGCGATCAGGTCGGCCGGGTGCGCGACGTGATCGTGCAGCTGCCCCTCGAGCAGGAGGAGCGGCCGCGGGTGCTCGGACTGGTCGCCGAGGTGACCGGCAAGCGGCGGGTCTTCCTGCCGATCACCCGGGTCGCCGCGATCGAGAACGGCCAGGTCATCTCGTCCGGCCTGATCAACATGCGCCGGTTCCAGCAGCGGCCGAACGAGACGCTGGTGATGGCCGAGCTGCTGGACCGCAGGCTGCGGCTGCGCGGCCGCGACGAGGCCCGTGCCGAGGTCCAGGTCAAGGACGTGGCCATCGAGCAGACCGGCCCGGGCGACTGGGAGGTCGTCAAGGTCTTCGTGCAGTACCCCGGCAAGGGCCTGCGCCGCCGCGGCGAGAGCGTGATCGTGGACTGGGAGGCGCTGACCGGCTTCGGCGCGCCCGAGCCCGGCCGGCAGGAGGCCGCGACGCTGCTGGCCACCTTCGCCCAGATGCGCCCGGCCGACGTGGCGCGCGCCGTGCACGACCTGAATCCCAAGCGGCGCAGCGAGGTCATCGCCGCCCTCGACGACGAGCGGCTCGCCGACGTGCTCGAGGAGCTGCCCGAGGGCGACCAGCTGGAGATCCTGGCGCGGCTCGAGGTCGAGCGCGCCGCCGACGTGCTCGAGGAGATGGACCCGGACGACGCGGCGGACCTGCTCGGCGATCTGCCCGCCGAGGAGGCCGAGCGGCTGCTCGAACTGATGGAGCCGGACGAGGCGGCCCCGGTGCGCCGGCTGCTGAGCTACTCCGACGACGTGGCCGGCGGCCTGATGACCAGTGAGCCGATCATCATGCCGCCGGACGCGACCATCGCCGAGGCGCTGGCCCGGATTCGCACGCCCGAGCTCTCCCCCGCGCTCGCCAGCCAGGTGTACGTGTGCCGCGCGCCGCTGGAGACGCCCACCGGCCGGTACCTCGGCACTGTGCACTTCCAGCGCCTGCTGCGCGAGCCGCCGGCCAGCCTGGTCAGCGCGGCCGTGGACACCGGCATCGAGGCGCTGCGCCCCGAGCAGCCGCTGCACGAGGTCACCTCGTTCATGGCGACCTACAACCTGATGGCCGCCGCCGTCGTGGACGAGGCCGGGCACCTGCTCGGCGCGATCACGGTGGACGACGTGCTCGACCACGTGCTGCCGGCCGACTGGCGGCACCGCGAACTGCATCACGAGGACAGTGGGGAGGTTCAGCCGTGACCATGCAGGAGAAGGACCAGACGCGCCGGCGTAGGCGTGCCGACGTCGGAGAGGGCCCCCGGCTGGATCAGCCCAAGGCGCTGCGGCCCCGGCCCTCGCTGCGCCCGAGGGTGGACGTCGAGAAGTTCGGCGCCGCCTCGGAGAACCTGGCCAGGTTCTTCGGCACCGCGCAGTACCTGGTGATCCAGACGCTCATCGTGATCATCTGGATCGCGCTGAACATCCTGGTCGTCACCCGCGGCATCCGCTGGGACCCGTACCCCTTCATCCTGCTGAACCTGGCGTTCTCCACCCAGGCCGCGTACGCCGCGCCGCTGATCCTGCTCGCCCAGAACCGGCAGACCGATCGGGACAAGGTGCAGAACGAGCAGGACCGCAGCCGGGACGAGCAGAACATAGCCAACACCGAGTACCTGCTGCGCGAGGTCGCCTCGCTGCGGCTCGCGGTCAACGATGTGGCCACCCGCGACTTCGTGCGCTCCGAACTGCAGGCGCTGTTCAAGGATCTGGAACTGTCCCGCGCCGAGGATCGGTGACGGGCTCCGACCGGTTACTGATTAGTATGGGCGGTATGACAGCCGCGACCGTCGTCACCGAAGAGCAGATCCGCGCCGCGCTCGCTCGCGTGCAGGACCCTGAGATCCGCCGTCCGATCACCGAGATCGGCATGGTGAAATCGGTGGCCGTCGACGCCGCGGGCGCGGCGAACGTCGCCATCTACCTGACCGTCGCCGGCTGTCCGCTCAAGGACAAGCTGCGCAGTGACATCACGGCCGAGGTCGGCGCGCTGGACGGAATCACCTCCGTCGCCGTCGAGATGGACGTGATGAGCCAGGAGCAGCGCCAGGAACTGCAGGCCACGCTGCGCGGCGGCCGCACGGAGCGGGAGATCCCGTTCGCGAAGCCGGGTTCGCTGACCCGGGTGTTCGCGGTGGCCTCCGGCAAGGGCGGGGTCGGCAAGAGTTCGGTGACGGTGAACCTGGCGGCGTCGATGGCGGCCAAGGGCCTGAAGGTCGGCATCGTCGACGCCGACATCTACGGGCACTCGGTGCCGCGGATGCTCGGGGTGACCGAGCGGCCGACCCAGGTGCAGGACATGATCATGGCCCCGGTCGCGCACGACGTGCGGGTCATCTCGATCGGCATGTTCACCCCGGGCAACGAGCCGGTGGTCTGGCGCGGGCCGATGCTGCACCGGGCCCTGCAGCAGTTCCTCGCCGACGTGTACTGGGGCGACCTGGACGTGCTGCTGCTCGACCTGCCGCCGGGCACCGGCGACGTGGCGATCTCGGTGGCCCAGCTCGTGCCGAACGCCGAGATCCTGGTGGTCACCACGCCGCAGCAGGCCGCCGCCGAGGTGGCCGAGCGCGCCGGGACGATCGCGCTGCAGACCCGGCAGCGGATCGCGGGCGTGGTGGAGAACATGTCCTGGATGCCCTGCCCGCACTGCGACGAGAGGGTCGAGGTCTTCGGCAGCGGCGGCGGCCAGACCGTGGCCGACGCGCTGAGCCGGGTCACCGGAACGACGGTGCCGCTGCTCGGCCAGATCCCGATCGACCTGCGGCTGCGCGAGGGCGGCGACGACGGCACGCCGGTCGTGCTGGCCGAGCCCGAGGCCGCGGCCTCCCGGGTGCTGCGCGAGGTGGCGGAAAAGCTGACGGTCCGTTCGCGCGGCCTCGTCGGCATGTCGCTGAGCGTCTCGCCCGCGGGAAGATGATCTTCAAAAGGACGCTAAACTGACGACCTGTCATAGCGGACCCGGGCCCCGATGGATCACTCCATCGGGGCCCGCCGCGCATCAACCGTAGAGCTTCGGATCCACCCGCACGAAGGCCAGCGAATAGGCCGACACGCCCCGGCCGTACGCGGCGAGGAAGCAGTCGGGCCTGGCCGAGGCCATCACCCAGCCGTACGGGGACTCGCGGTAGTGGAAGGCCTGCTGCTGCCGGCCGACCGGGAGCGTCAGCGGCTGCCACGGATCGCCCGCGAGCACCTCGGAGACGACGTAGGCGAGCTCGCGCTGCTGGTCCAGCCACTGCTGACGGACACTCGGATCCAGGTCCCAGGGCCAGTTGTCCTCGACCAGGCCGACCCCGGCGAGCGCCGCGGCCGAGCCGACGGCCATCGCCTCGACCGAGCCGGCCGGCTGGCCGTCCGGCTTGAACAGCGGTCGGCGGCCGAGCTTGGCCATCGTCAGCACGGTGACGGACTTGCGCTGCGCCCGCGCGTCCGGGCGGGTGGACGGCGGGTCGCCGTGCCGCAGCGTGCCGAACTCGACGATGCCGTCGGGGCCGGTACTGACCGAGCCGAGGCCGCGCGCGCCCTGCCAGCCCGCGTCCAGGCCGTACCAGGGCAGGCCGGCGCCTGCGTACGCGGAGACCGCGTCCACCGCGGTGGGCAGGCGGCGGTTGGTGTTCTCGACGCTTTCGGGGGAGGTGCTGGTGATCTCCGCCGGATTCTGACTGAGCATCCGGTCCTCGCAATCCTTGTGCCGGGCGACGCCCCGCGTCACGGGCCCGGCACCCCGCTCGCGCGGAGTGGATTTCGGGACCGCGGACGATCAGGTGGCGTCGGCGTCGTACGGCGGCTGCTCGCCCGCCGGGAGCGCGGCGCTCCCGTTGGCCGCGCTGGTGGTACGCGGCGTGGGGACGGCGGCCTGATTGAGGTTGGCTGCCTCGTTGATCGTGCCGTTGATGTCCTTGCGCAGGTCGCGCAGCTCCTCGCCCTCGCCGAGCAGGTTCTTGCGCACGAAGGTCTTCGGGTTCAGGTCCTCGATGTTGAGGCCGTCGAACTCCGGGCCGAGCTCCTTGCGCAGATCCTCCCGGGCGTTGTCGCTGAAGGCCCGCACCTGGCGCAGGAAGCGGGCCGCGCTCGCGGCCGCCTGCGGCAGCTTGTCCGGACCGAACAGGACCACGCCGAGCCCGAGGAGCACCACTATCTCGGGTAGTGACAAGTCGAAGAACATCGCAAGGCTCCGGCGGGTCTCAAGGTGCGGCTCTGCGGGGCGTCAGCGCAGCAGGTCTTTGTCTTGTTCCACAGTAATCCCCGACCGGGGCCGGGTGACAGAGGCACCCCGAACATCACCCGCCGGAACAGGGACTCGCAGCGGAGCTGTTACAAGCCCCGCGCACCGGCGCGGACCGGGTCAGCCACTCAGACCATGTGTGTGGACTACTTGACGAACCATGCGGGACGCAGGCTCAGACCCGGCTGGGCGTACTCGGGACGCAGCGGAGAGCGCCCACCGCCGCCCTGCCCGACCCGCGCGAAGCCCGCGTTCCCCGCGGGGTCCTCGCCGGCCTCCGGCTCGCCGGCGGACGAGGGCAGCGGACGCAGCCCGACCGCGAACTCCGGCAGGAAGGACGCCGAACGGCCGAACAGGCCGCCGAGCGTGCCGGGCCGACCCGACGCCCCGCCGGAGGGTGGGTCTTCCGGGTCGCGGCGGTTGCCGTGCGACTGCGGGATCTGGAAGAGCGCCGCCATCAGCCGGGCCGAGGGCTCGGGCATGGCCATCGCGCCGAGCTGGCCCTTCAGGGCACGCTCGGACTCGACGAGGCTGCGGCACTGGGCGCAGCCGGCGATGTGCGCGAGGGCGCGGTCACGGTCGTCGTGCGAGAGCTCGCCGTCGACGAGCGCGGCGAGGCGCGGGCCGAGGTGGTCGCCGAACAGTGCCATGATCAGCGGGCTCCCTTGCCGCCACGACCCTGGCTGCCGCCTTGGGTCTCCTCCAACGGGTCGATGGTCTCGCCGACGCCCTGAGCGCGCGGGTCTCGGTGGGCGAGCGCGGCGCGCAGCTGGGCGCGGCCGCGGTGGATCCGGGAGCGGACGGTGCCGAGCTTGACCCCGAGGGTCGCGGCGATCTCCTCGTAGGACAGGCCCTCTATGTCGCAGAGCACCACCGCGGCGCGGAACTCCGGCGGCAGCGCGGCGAGCGCGGCCTCGATGTCCCCGTCGAGATGGGTGTCGAAGTAGGCCTGCGCGGGCGTCGGCTCCCGACCGGGAAGCCGCTCGGCGGCGTCCTCCGCGAAGCCCTCGAAGCGGATCCGCGACTTGCGCCTGGCCTGGTCGAGGAAGAGATTCGTGGTGATCCGGTGCAGCCAGCCCTCGAAGGTGCCCGGCGCGTAGGTGCTCAGCGAGCGGAACACGCGGACGAACACCTCCTGCGTGAGGTCCTCCGCGTCATGCCGGTCCCCGGTGAGCCGATACGCGAGCCGGTAGACCCGCGCCGAATGCGTCCGCACGACCTCTTCCCAGGTCGGCGGCGTCCAGTCCACCGGACTCGGACCGAGCCCGGAGCTCTCGCCGCGCGCCTGCGCGGCCTCGCCCCGCTGCCCCGCCCCGGCGTTCACCGGCGCCGAACCCGCGGCTCCGGCCTGTCCGGCCTGGTCCGCGTCGGCTCCTCCGTGCTCAGCATCGCCCCCGAGCGCCACGGCACTACCTCCTCGTTTTTCGAGTACCGCTGCACTTACCATAGCCTGCTGCCCCTTCGCCACGCCTGAGAACGACCTGAAAGTTGACACAGAGCTTGTCAACTTCGGCCCACTCGCCGATCCGAAGGCCGGCCGAGCACTGGACACCCGGATCAACGTGCGGCAAGTCCCCTTGGTTCCCGCCGCAAAGCGCGCCGCCGAGCGGCTGTGACGCCGAGGCGCCGCTGAATCTTGACTTTGTTTTCTCAGCCGACTGGGGCGGATGGGGCCGGCGAGGGCCGGAGGGGTTGCCGAGGGTAGCGGAATGGTCCGTCAGGGTGACCGCCGGGGAGAATGCCGGAAGGCGGGCTCGCGCCGTGCGCGCCCGCCATCCGGAACTCGGCCCTGCCGGATCCCCACCTCACCCGTGGACCCCGTACGGGGGTCGGGCGCGGGGAGCCATCCGGGGTCCGAGGACTAGCCGATCACGTTCTTCAGGGCGTCGCCGAGGGCACCCGCCTCTTCGGCGTTGAGCTCGACGACAAGCCGACCGCCGCCTTCGAGCGGCACCCGCATCACGATGCCGCGCCCCTCCTTGACCACTTCGAGCGGGCCGTCGCCCGTTCGCGGCTTCATCGCCGCCATGCTCATTCCCCTTCCTGCTGT
>NZ_DASZKT010000119.1:0-7102 GCF_035552695.1 Actinospica sp. | reverse complement strand
ACCGAGGTGCTCATGGCGGCCGGCCTTTCCCGTAGGAGTGCGTTGGGGTTACGCACGGAACGTGGCAAAGATGCCACCGCAGCGTGGTCGGTAAACCCCTGTGGCCGGGATACGCCGCAGGCTTGCGCCGTTGGGCTGATGGCCGCCGGGTCCGTCCCTGGATCGCGGCCAGGCAGAAGGTGCCGTTCCGGACAGGTCTTGATGCTCGCCCATGGACGTTTCGCGCGCACGCAGCCGCGCCGCGCCGCCGCGGAAGATCACCCGGTCGGCGGCCGGAAACTCGGTCGCCCGCGCCGCAAGATCGTCATCGTACGGCCGTTGACCTGGCGGATTCCGCCGCCTGCCGCGAAACCCGCGCGCCTCGCCGATCACCGCCACACGGTGGTGAATCGGCCGTACGGGTGCTGCCTTCCGCGTCATCCCAGTGTGCTGATTAACCTTCGCGGCCCGGCCACGCTTCCTCGAACCCTGACAGAAGCGGTCGCCGACCTGCCGTGCCGAACCTCCTTTCACCACAACGGACTACGCCGCGAGCGCCGCGTACGCGCCGGTCTCGAAGTCCACCGCCACGTCGGGTGGTTGAGGGCTCTGCCATAGCCGCTGGGTGAGCAGGATGCCGATCAGCCGCTCCCGCGAATCGTTGAACCAGGCCGTGCCGAGTCCGCCGTCCCAGCCGTACCGGCCGACCGACGCCAGCCCGCTGCGGGCCGTGGTCACCTGGACGCCGAAGCCCCAGCCGGCCGTGTCCCACGCCCCGTTGACCAATCCGCCGCGCCGCCGGTTCTCGGCGGTCAGGTGGTCCGTCGTCATCAGTTCGACGCTCGGTCGGGAGAGGATCCGCGTTCCGCTGTAGATACCGCCGCCAAGCAGCATCCGGGCGAAGGCGAGATAGTCGTCGACCGTCGAGACCAGATCCCCGCCGCCGTCCGGGAACGGGGGCGGCTCGCTCCAGATGCTGTTCTCGCCCGGATCGGCCAGTTCAAGCGCGCCGGACTCCGGATCCACACGGTATGCCGAGACTAACCGCTCCTGTTTCTCCGGCGGCACGTGGAACGCGGTGTCGTCCATGCCCAGCGGCTCGAACAGCCGCTCGCGCAGGAACTCGGGGAACGGCCGCCCGGAGGCGCGCGCGATGAGCACACCGGTCACGGCCAGCGGCATGTGGTAGAGCCACGCCTCGCCGGGCTGGTAGATCAGCGGGAGTTCGCCGAGTCGGCGCAGATACAGGTCGGGCTCGGGCGCGGGTTCCGGCGAGAACCGCGGGGGAGCGGGCGCGATGCCCGCCTCCTGCATGGCGGCCGTGATCGGCCAGTCCGGATTCCATACGCCGCCGAAGCCCGCGCGGAAGCTCAGCAGGTCGCGCAGCGTGATCGGCCGCTCCGCGGGCACCGTCTCCTCCAGCGGGCTGCCCGGGCTCTTGAGCACCCGGCGGTCGGCGAGCTCCGGCAGGAACTCCTCGACCGGATCGTCGAGCCGCAGCACGCAGTCCTCCACCAGGGTCAGCGCGGCCACGGCGGTGATCGGCTTGCTCATCGAGGCGATCCGGAAGATCGAATCCCGGCTCATCGCCTCGCCGCGGTCCACGTCCCGCCGCCCGAGCACCTCGACGTGCGTCGAATCGCCCTTCGCCACGGCCGCCACGAGCCCGGGTACGGTGCCGCGCTGGACGTAGCCGGACAGGACGCGGTGCAGCCGGTTCAGGCCCGGCGGAGTGAAGTCGTTCGCTGCCATGCCCCCAGTCAACACCGGACGTCCGACAAATGCGCGCCCGTCGCGTGGTCGCGGTACCCGAATTGCTGAGAATCGCCGAAGAACGCCGCTCAGGGGCGATTTGAGCGGAACCGGGTAGATCGTCTGCGCGTTCAACCGGTATCAGTGCTTGGTCATAGACGGGAGGATGGGAGATGCCGTTCCACTCTGGATACGGCTACTACGGTACGGGCGACTGGTTGTGGTCGATCTTCAGCACCGCGCTTTTCATCGTGCTGGTCACGCTGGCGATCATGCTGCTGGTGCGGGTCTTCTCCGGGCCGCGGCAGGGTCCGGGTGTGGCCTCGCGGGGCCGCGGCCCGTGGTTCGGCCCCGGACCGGGAGCGTCGGGTGTCACGCGCCCCGGCTGGGGAGCCCCGGTGACGCCGGAGGCAGCGGGCGCCGAGCGGATCCTGGCGGAGCGCTACGCCCGCGGCGAGATCTCCGAGGAGCAGTATCGCAGCAGGCTGGAGGTGCTGCGGCAGGCGGCCGCCGGCTGGGCGCAGCCGGGTCCGCCGCGGCAACAGCCCGCCGAGCCCCCGGTTCCGGCCTCCGCCGGGCAGGACGTGCCCACGGAGGAGGTGAGGTGACGGAATCTCGACCCTGACCGCCCTAGCCCTAATGGCAACGACCGCGAGTTTTCGGGCACTCGCGGTCCCGGCATGTCAGCTCTCTTCGGAAGCCGGAAGCCGGAAGCCGGAAGCCGGAAGCCGGAAGCCGGAAGCCGGAAGCCGGAAGCCGGAAGCCGGAAGCCGGAAGCCGGAAGCCGGAAGCGGTCCCGCGTGCCTCGCTTGCTCCGGGGCGGGTCGGTACCCATGGCGGCCGCCGCCCAGCAGCCTCGCGGCCAGTCCGTTCAGCCCTCTTCGGGAGCCGGAAGGAGGGCGGAAATGGTCCCGCGTGCCTCGCCTGCTCCGGGGCGGGTCGGTACCCGTGGTGGCCGTCGCCCGGCAGCTTCGCGGCTGGTCCGTCGCGGCTCAGAACCCTGAAGCGCGCTCGATCTCGAAGCGAAGCAGGACTCTGTGGTCTCGCTCCATCGCGGCGCGGTACTCGTCCCAGTCGGGGTGCTCCTCGCCGCGCAGGGTGCGGTAGTAGTCGACCAGGGCGTCGATCCGGTCCGGGCCGTCGACCAGTTCGGCCGTGCCCTCGACCTGGACCCAGCGGCCGTAGAAGGCGTCGCCGAACACGCACGCGGACACGCGCGGGTCGCGGCGGGCGTTGCGGGTCTTGGCCCGGTCCTCGGTGACGCTGATGATCACCCGGCCCTGCGCGTCCACACCGGCGGAGACGAGCGACTGCTGGACCTTACCGTCGCGGCGGTAGGTGGCCAGCACGGCGTTGTGGTTCTCGGCGATGAATCGGCGTGCTTCGTCGATATCGGTCATAGTTAAAGGAAACCTCGCCGGGCCGCATCGGATTCCCAAGTGG
The DNA here is from genome assembly GCF_035552695.1 of Actinospica sp. NCBI lineage: Bacteria > Bacillati > Actinomycetota > Actinomycetes > Catenulisporales > Actinospicaceae > Actinospica > Actinospica sp. Next base: position 3,928 of record NZ_DASZKT010000119.1, on the reverse strand, counting down.
CGCCGTGACGTGCGCATTACGTCCTGGCCGCTACGTCATTCGGCTCAATCCTGCTACTTCTCAGTGGATCTAGCGGGTGACACGGTGGGTACGGTGGAGCCATGCCTTTCGCCACGGCCCTCGTCGCCATCGACCGCCCCGCTCGCTACGCCAAGCAACTCGTCTCCCATCTCGGCCACCGGGGCGATACGACGCAGACCGCCGACGGCCGTGCCACGATCACCCTGGGCACCGGGACCTGCGTCATCGCGCCCGGCGGTCGGCACCTGGAGCTGATCGCGGCGTCGCAGGACGCTGAGGGCCTGGCGGCGGTGCAGGACGTGGTCGCGCGTCACCTGCTGCGTTTCGCGGGAGAGGGGTCGGGCGTCCGGGTCGAGTGGTCCCCGCCGACGTCGGGGGACGAGATCGAGCCGGTACATCCCGCCGTAGCGGACTACGTGCTGGCTAGCTCGACTCCGCCGGATGAGCTGCTGTTCGAGCTCATCGCCGAGACGCGCGAGGCGACCGGTGGCCGGTCCGGGATGCAGATCTCACACGACGAGGGCACGCTGCTGACGATGCTCGTCCAGCTCGTCGGCGCGAAATCCGCCGTCGAGGTCGGCACGTTCACCGGCTACTCGTCGCTCTGCATCGCGCGCGGTCTGGCGGCCGACGGACGGCTGCTGGCCTGCGACGTGAGTGAGGAGTGGACCTCGATAGCCCGCGCCTACTGGCAGAAGGCGGGCGTCGCGGACCGGATCGATCTGAAGATCGCACCAGCGCTGGAGACCTTGCGCGCGCTGCCCGCGGACTTCGTGATCGACTTCGCCTTCATCGACGCGGACAAGGAAAGTTATCCCGCGTACTACGCGGAGATCGTCACCCGCTTGCGCCCTGGCGGCGTGATCGCGCTGGACAACGTGCTGCGTGGCGGCCGCGTCCTCGACCCGGCCTTCACCGAGCCGCAGCACGAGACGATGCGCGCCCTCAACGCCCGGATCGCCGCGGACGAACGTGTCGATGCCGTCATGCTCCCGCTGCGCGATGGCGTCACGGTCGTCCGTAAGCGGTAGACGGCTGCGGGGGCAGTGGACGTTCGGTGACCCTGCCGTGACACGGTTTTCGACGTCGCGTAAAATCGTCACATGAGCCAGAACGCCGACTGGGCCAGCCGGTTCGAGAGCGCGCTCGACCGGCAGATCCGCGCCGCCGAGGAGCGCGGGGAGTTCGACGACCTGCCCGGAAAGGGCAAGCCGCTGGCCTCGGACGCGGCTCCGTACCGGGCCGACTGGTGGGTCAACCAGGTCGTTGAACGGGAGCACGCCGGGGCGTACGCGATCCCGCCGGCGCTCGCGCTGCGCAAGATCGCCGACGAGCTGACGGCCGCGGCGGCGGGGTTCACGTCCGAGCGGGACCTGCGGGCGGCGGTCGACGATTACAACGAGCGGGCCGACGTCGCCCGGAAGCTGCCGCAGGAGGGTCGCGCCGTCGTGCTGCCGCGCCTCGAGCCGGACGCGATCGTCGAGGGCTGGCGCGCCCGGCGCTGAGGTGCAGCGGTTGACCAGCCGTTGATCAGCGGTGGATCTGAACTTGATCAGCAGTTGATCGGTAGTTGATCAGCGCAAACCCACGCAGTCCAGCGCCCAGAATGCGTCCGAGTAGACGAGGGTGCCGGTCATCCAGGGCTGATACGCCGAGAGCCGGGCGACCTGGAACGCGGGCGGCGGTATGCGCAGCGAGGGTGAGCGGAAGCCGACCTCGTCCGCCCGCTCGAAGCCGCGTGCCGCGTAATACGTCGGGGAGCCTTCGAGGAAGACGAGCGGTACGCCGCGCGCGTCGGCGGCGTCGAGTGCCGCCCGGACCAGTCGCGTGCCGATGCCCTGGCGATGGAACTCGGGGAGCACGCCGAGCGGGGAGAGTACGAGTACGTCGACGAGCCGCTCGGGCGCGTCCAGCCGACTGGCGCTCAGCAGCACGTGGCCGACGACGCGCCCGTCGGCGGCTTCCGCGACGAGGCCGGACGGCGCCAGGGTCGCGGGTGAGGTGCGGAGGGCGTCGGCGAGAGTGGCGACGCTCTCCGCACCGAAGGCGCGTCGGTGCACGTCACGGACCGACGCATGGTCCTCAGCGCGCTCGGGCCTGATCGTGAAGCCTGTGGTCATGGCCGCGAGCGTAGCCGCACTCCGCGCCGACGCCGCCTGAATTACCGGTGCCGATCTACCTCATCACTGGGCCCACGGCGGGGTGAAGTCGGAGCCGTCGGCGAGCTTGGCGGTCAGGCCGCGGCTGGTGGTGACCCACATGGTCGAGTCCTGATCCGCGCCGCCCTCCACTGTCAACATGCTGTCGGCGGGGACCACCACGACGTCGCCGGGGCGCGCGTTGACGGCGGTGCCGTCGATGGTGAAGCGTGGCGCACCCGAGGTGACGAGCAGGAGTTCTTCCCTGCTCACCTGGTGCGGCATGCCTGGCTGACCAGCGGGGATGCGCGTGGTCCAGGCGCAGAGCTCCGACGCGCCGGTTCGTGAGTTCGCGTACGCGGTGAAGGTTGCGCCGTGCACGTCGTGCTCGATGCCTTCGGTGGAACGGATGACGGGCATGGAAGACTCCTGTAGATAGACAAGCGGATTGACTAAATAGTCAAGCAGACTGTCTATTCTGTCAAGTCCTGTGCGACGATGGACCCGTGACCGAGCTGACCGAGGCGACAGACACGACCGACGCGACCGCCGCCGTGACCGCTGCGACCGATAGGCGCGGGGAGCTGCTCGCGCTGCCGCTGCTGATGCTCTCCGCCGCCTCGACGCTGGTGGACGCGATCCAGGCGGGGGTCGAGGCACGCGGGTTCGTCGGAGTGCGCCCGGCGCACGGCTTCGCCTTCGTGCGCATCGCGGGGGATGGGGCGACGATCGCGGAGATCGGCGAGCACCTCGGCGTGACGAAACAGGCCGCGAGTCAGCTCGTGGACGAACTGCTGCGCCGCGGCTACGTGGTCAGCAGCCGGCATCCGCGCGACGCCCGGGCCAAGCTGGTCACGCTGACGGAGCAGGGGAGGGCCGTCACGCGCGCCGCGGACGATGCGGCGATCGAGGCGGCGCAGGAATGGGTCGCGGTGCTCGGCGAGGAGCGCGTCAGGGAGCTGATCGCGGATCTGTCCCGGGTCGTGAGGGCGGGGAAGCTCAGGCCTCTGTGGTAACGCTCTGTAGCGGTAGTGGCGGCGGGATAGCGGCGGCGGTGCGATGGCGGTGGCGGTAGCCGCGACTGTGGCGACTGTGGCGGCGGTGCGGTGGCGGTGGCGATAGCCGCGGTGGTGGCGACGGCGGCAGTTGCTGCGGCGACGGTGTGGTGGCGATAGCGGTGGCGGTCGCGATAGATAGCCGCGACAGTGGCGACGGTGTGGAGGCGGTCGCGGTAGCTGCGACTGCGGTGGCGGTGGAGTGGTGGCGGTCGCGATCGCCGCGGCGGTGGCGGCGGTGGAGATGGTGGTGGCGGCGATGCGGTGGCGACAGTGCGGTGGCGATAGTCGCGACGGCGACGGCAGCAGTTGCGGCAGCGATAGGGATGGTGCGGCGGCGTGGCGTCAGCCGCGGCGGCGGCCTGCTCGGCGCCTAGCGAAGCGTGCTGGATCCGGCGCCGGTGGGCTCGGAGCCGATCAGGCTCACGCCTTCGGGTCGGCCGAGCTCGCGATGCATGAGGACGACGTCGTAGCGCTCCTCGTCGACGGCCACCGCGTTCGGGATGCGGCCGGTGCGGTGGAAGCCGCAGCGCTCGTATAGGGCGATGGCGGCGTGGTTGTTGCCGCGGACCTCCAGGCCGAGCACCTCGATGCCGTGTTCCGCCGCGTCGGCCGCGAGCAGGTCGACCAGCGTCCGGCCCACGCCGAGGCCGCGCGCGGTTGGAACGACGCACACGCGGTCCAGCTCCGCGAGCACGCGCCGCGTTCGATAGC
>NZ_DASZKT010000118.1:0-13508 GCF_035552695.1 Actinospica sp. | reverse complement strand
CTGCAAGGTCATGGACCTGGCGCTGAAGACCGGCTGCCCGATCATCGGCATCAACGAGGGTGCCGGCGCGCGGATCCAGGAGGGCGTGGTCTCCCTCGGCCTGTATGGCGAGATCTTCAAGCGCAACACCCACTCCTCCGGGGTGATCCCGCAGATCTCGCTGATCATGGGCACCTGCGCGGGCGGCCACGTCTACTCGCCGGCGTTGACCGACTTCGTGGTGATGGTCGACAAGACCTCGCACATGTTCATCACCGGACCGGACGTCATCAAGACCGTGACCGGCGAGGACGTCGGGTTCGAGGAGTTGGGCGGGGCGCACACGCACAACACCCGCAGCGGCAACGCGCACTACCTGGCCGCCGACGAACCGGACGCGTTGGAGTACGTCAAGGCGCTGCTGTCCTACCTACCGAGCAACAACCTGTCCGACCCGCCCGCCTGGCAGGCCGACACCGACCTGGAGGTCACCGAGACCGACCTCGCGCTGAACAACCTGATCCCGAACTCCTCCAACACCCCCTACGACATGCACTCCGCGATCACCGCGGTGCTGGACGACGGGGAGTTCGCCGAGGTCCACGCCTTGTTCGCACCGAACATCATCGTCGGCTTCGGCCGGGTCGACGGACACAGTGTCGGCCTCGTGGCCAACCAGCCGATGCAGTTCGCGGGCACGTTGGACATCGACGCCTCGGAGAAGGCGGCCCGGTTCGTGCGAACCTGCGACGCGTTCAACGTCCCGATCCTGACCTTCGTCGACGTGCCCGGGTTCCTGCCCGGGACCTCGCAGGAGTGGGAGGGGATCATCCGCCGCGGCGCGAAGTTGCTCTACGCCTACTGCGAGGCGACCGTCCCGATGGTCACGGTGATCACGCGGAAGGCCTACGGCGGCGCGTACGACGTCATGGGCTCCAAACACCTGGGCGCGGATCTGAACTTCGCGTGGCCGAGCGCGCAGATCGCGGTGATGGGCGCGCAGGGCGCGGTGAACATCCTGCGCCGCAAGGAGCTCGCGGAGGCCGAGGACGTCGAGGCCAAGCGCGCCGAGCTGATCACCGAGTACGAGGACACGCTGTTCAACCCGTACGTGGCGGCCGAGCGGGGTTACGTGGACTCGGTGATCGAGCCCTCGCAGACCCGCGCGTTCGTCGCCCGCGCGCTGCGCACCCTGCGCAGCAAGCGCGCCACCCTGCCGCCGAAGAAGCACGGGAACATTCCGCTGTGACGACTCAGACTCAGGACGCCGGCGCCTCGGTGCGGATCGTGCGCGGCGTGCCCTCGGCCGAGGAACTCGCCGCGCTGGTGGCTGTGCTCGCGGCGCGATCCGCGGCGGGCACCGGCGACGGCGACTCGGCTCCGGCGGCCGCCTCGGGCTGGACGGACCGGGCGCGCTACGTGCGTTCCGCGCGGGTCGAATTCGGCGCGCGCGCAGGCTGGCGGGCGTCCGCGTTGCCGCGCTGACGCCCTTTCACAACTCGATCTCTTAAGGAGCAACCCACGTGCGCCTCGTCCTCGCGTCCCAGTCCCCGGCCCGGCTCGCCACGCTGCGAGCGGCCGGTCTGGAGCCGGAGCAGATCGTCAGCGGCGTGGACGAGGACGGGTTCAACGCGGCGAGCCCGGCGGAACTCGCTCTGCAGCTGGCCATCGCGAAGGCCCAGACGGTCGCGGCGAACGTCGGCAAGGACGCGATCGTGATCGGCTGCGACTCGGTGCTGGACTTCGGCGGCGAGGCCCTGGGCAAGCCGGCCGACGTCGACGAGGCGCGCGCCCGCTGGCGGGCGATGCGCGGCAAGGACGGCGTCCTGGTGACCGGGCACTGCGTCGTCGACACGCGCGGCGGCGCCGATCCGGACGACTGGAACGTCGTGCTGGACGTGAACCCGACCATGGTCCGCTTCGCCGAGGTCAGCGACGAGGAGATCGAGGGATACCTGGCCAGCGGCGAGCCGCTGCAGGTGGCCGGGGCGTTCACCCTGGACGGGCTCGGCGGCTGGTTCGTCGAGTCGATCGTGGGCGATCCGTCGAACGTCGTCGGCATCTCGCTGCCGCTGATCCGGCGGCTGCTCGGCGAGGTGGGCGTGACCGTGCCGGAGCTCTGGAAGTCGCACCCGTCCCCCGCCAAGACTGACTGACGGGCTGACTCGCGGGCTGACCGATTGTCAGCTCCCCAGTACCTCGCCGAGCTCGGCCTCGCTGGCGTTGCCGCCGCTGCAGATGACGCCCACGCGCTTGCCCGCGTACCGCACGCGAATCGACCAGAGGCCGGCGAGCGCGACGGCTCCCGCTCCCTCGGCCATGGTGTGCGCGGAGGTCAGCAGCAGGCGTTGCGCGGCGCGGATATCGGCGTCGTCCACGAGCAGGAAGTCGTGCAGCAGGTCGCGCATGATCTGCTGGGGTACTGCGAACGGCTTGGCGGTGGCGACGCCCTCGATAACCGTACGATTCGGCCGTTCGAGCAATTCGCCGCTGCGCCACGAGTCGTGCGCGGACGGAGCCTGGGCGGACTGGACGCCGATGACGTGGCAGTTCGGCGCGAGTTCGGCGGCGGCGAGGCAGGCCCCCGCCACGCCGGTGCCCGCGCCGACCGGGACGAAGAGCGCGTCGAGGTCGGGGGCGCGTTCGAGCAGTTCGATGGTGGCGGTGCCCACACCCGAGATCAGCGCCGGTTCGTTGCCCGAGTCCACGTAGTACGCGCCGGTCTCCCGGGCGATCCGCTCGGCGACGACGCGGCAGTCGTCGAAGCGCTCGCCCTCGAGCACGAGGTGGGCGCCGAGCGCGCGGACGGCCGCGGCCTTGGCGGGATTCGCGTTCTCCGGCATCACGATCGTGCACGGGGCGCCGAAGTGGGCCGCGGCATACGCGACGGACTGCGCGTGATTGCCCGTGGACGCCGCGACCACGCCGTTCGCACGCTGCTTGTCGTCGAAGGAGGCGAGCAGGGTCAGGCCGCCGCGCACCTTGAAGGCGCCGACCGGCTGGGCGTTCTCGTGCTTGACCCACACCTCCGCGCCGACCGCGGTGTCGAGGACCGGATAGTGCCAGGCCGGCGTGGGCGGCAGCAGGTCGGCGAGCACGGTTCGGGCGGCGGCGAGGTCGGCATACGTCGGAATCCCCATGACTGAGATCCTGCCAGCGCGTCCGGTGGGGCGCCATGGCGATCCGCGGGCCAATCGGCACGCCGTGGACCCTCGCGGCTACTCCGGACGGGTGAGGATTTCACTCGTCCGAGCGGCGATCGCCGCAAAACTGACTATCTGTCACATAAGGTCGCTGCGTGACCGCGCCCGACGTGCCCCGCTCGCGCCCCTGGTCGCGGCGGTCCATGCTGCGCGCGCTCGCGCCGTTGCCGCTGCTCGCCGCGGGCGGTTGCGGCGGATCCGGTGCGCCCGCGTCCGCCGCGAAGAACGCCGCGCCGAGCCCGGCGCGCACCCCGAGTCCGGGGACGTCCTCCTCCGCGTCCCCGGCCCCGGCCGGTGCGCGTCCCGTGGCCCTCGTGCAGCCCGAGGTCTCTCAGGCCCCCGCCGTGACCGACGCCGTCGCGCTCACCTTCCACGGCGACGGATCGCCCGAACTCGCCGAGGCGCTGCTCGCCGAGGCCGAGAAGGCCGACGCGCGGCTGACCGTGCTCGCCGTGGGCCGCTGGCTCGCGAACTACCCTCAAATGGCCGAACGCGTACTCAAGGGCGGCCACGAACTGGGCAACCACACCGAGAACCATCTGGACATCGACGCGATGTCCGCTTCCCAGGCGTACGACGAGATCGAGCAGTGCGCGCGGCGGCTCGAACAGCTGACCGGCTCGCGCGGCCGCTGGTTCCGGCAGTCGCAGGCGCAGCACGCGAACTCGGTCGTGCGAGCCGCCGCGACGCGCGCCGGCTACGGCACGCTGCTGTCCTACGACCTCGATCCGCTGGACTACACCGACCCCGGCAGCACCCGGATCGTGAACAACGTGCTCGACAAGGTCCGCGGCGGCGACGTCGTCTCGCTGCACCTCGGGCACACCGGGACCGTGTCGGCGCTGCCGGTGATCCTCTCGGGCCTCAAGCAGCGCGGCCTGCGCGCTGTCACCGCGTCAGAACTGTTCCCGTCTTCGTAGATCTTCGTAGAGATTCCACAGAGGTAGCCCGGTGAAGATCACCACCCGCCGTCGTATCGTCCTCGGTGCGGGCGTCGCCGCGACCGTGGCCCTAGTCTGGACCGCCGCGGCCACGCTCAGCTCCGGCGACGACCGCGCGCCGAGCTCCCAGGTCGCCGCATCGGGTCCGCAGGCGTCCGGCGTGTCCTCCTCGACCGCCGCGTCCTTCTCAGCGCACGCCTCGGCGAGCCCGGCTTCGGCGCAGATGCGGCAGGCCGCGCTGCCGGGGATGCCGGAGTACAACCCGAAGGACCTGTACGCGGCGGACCGGCCGAACGAGCTCTCGCCGGCGGTGAAGAGCTTCCCGAGCTACGTCTACGTGCCCAACACCGAGTCGAACACGGTCTCGGTGATCGACCCGGCCACGTACCAGGTCGTGCGCACGATCCCGGTCGGCGACCAGCCGCAACACGTCGTCCCGAGCTGGGATCTCAAGACGCTGTGGGTGAACAACGACCTGGGCAACTCGCTGACGCCGATCAACCCGGCCACCGGCCAGTTCGGCACCCCGGTCTACGTGCACGACCCGTACAACCTCTACTTCACCCCGGACGGCAAGTCCGCGGTGGTGATGGCCGAGTCCGACCGCGAGATCGTCTTCCGCGACCCGCACACGATGGCGATCCAGACGGTGCTGCACGTGCCCTGCGAGGGCGTCAACCACGCCGACTTCTCACCGGACGGCAGCTACTTCATCGCCTCATGCGAGTTCAGCGGGCAACTGGTGAAGGTGGACACCGCCAGGCACAAGCTGCTCGGCGAGGTCTCCCTGGAGCGCGGCGCGATGCCGCAGGACGTCAAGATCTCCCCGGACGGCAGCGTCTGGTACGTCGCGGACATGCAGACCAGCGGCGTCTGGACACTGACCGGCGACCAGTTCAAGATCACCGGCTTCATCCCGACCGGCCTCGGAGCCCACGGCCTCTACGTCAGCCGCGATTCGAAGAGCCTTTACATCACGAACCGCGGCGAGGGCTCGATCAGCGTCCTGGACTTCGCTACGAACAAGCTCGTGCAGAAGTGGAAGATCCCCGGCCACGCGAGCCCTGACATGGGCGGCGTCTCCGCCGACGGCAAGGTGCTGTGGCTCACCGGCCGCTACGACTCCGAGGTCTACGCCATCTCGACCGCCGACGGCCACCTCATCGCCCGCATCCCCGTCGGCGACGGCCCGCACGGCCTCTGCGTATACCCGCAGCCCGGCCGCTATTCCCTCGGCCACACCGGTATTTTCCGATAACCCACACGAGTGAGTAAGGCGTCGTTAGTAATACCAATACGGTGCCGCATAGTACTCATATCGAGTGATTCAGAGACGGCGTCTTCCTTTCAGTTCGGCGGCGTGCTGGACTTGCCCTGAAAGGAGGAGGCCGATAGGACGGTACTTATGGATCGACCCAGCGCGACCGACGAGCACGATGGCCCGGAGCCGGAACTACTCCAGCTCCTTGACTCGCTTGAGCTGCCTCCCGGGTACAAGGCAGAGATCATCGAGGGGGACATCGTCGTGTCACCGGCGCCGAAGGCCGCGCACCAGCAGATTCTGATGAGGATCAGCCGCCCGCTGGTCCTCGCGGATTGGGATGCTCACTGGGACATCGGCATCGCGATCTCAGCAGACAGCTACTTCATCCCGGACCTCACTGAGGTGATCTCGGCGACTTTCGTGTGATCGTTTACCGTGCGGGGTCTGTGATGCGCCGGTCGACTTCGAAGGCGAGGGCCAGTTCGGCTAGTTCGCGGGGTTGGGACAGTGACCGGCCTGTGTGGTCCTGGAGTCGGCGTAGGCGGTGTCGGACGGTGTTCGGGTGGCAGAACAGGGCGGCGGCGGCGCGGTCGGCGGACCCGTCTGCGTCGAGCCAGGCGCCGAAGGTGGCGAGCAGCAAGGCGCGGTCATGTTCGGAAGCCTGGTCAAGCGGGCCGAGGATGGTTCGGGCGAGGATGCGCATGATCTGCGGGGCGCTGGCCGCGGCGATGGCCAGCGGGTCCCGGTCGAAGACGGTGACCCGCTGGCCATCGCACGCGCCGCGCAGCGCGATTTTGGCCAATTTCAGCGCGTCGGCGGTGTTGCGCAGGTCGCGGTAGGGCGGGCTGATCCCGACGTGGCCTTCGGTGGCGTGATCCAGTGCGTCGGCGAGGTCCTCGATGCGGGGGTGGGTGCCGGGTAGTTGTGCGATGCCGACTTCGACGTCGTGCAGCAGGCTCCACGCGCAGGCCGCGCCGAGGGGCCGGAGCGCGTGCTGGACGCGTGGGAACGCGTGGCGTGCGACCTCGGGCACCTGGGCGGCGATCACAAAGTAAGGGCCCTGTGTCGGCAGGCACAGGATGTCGGCGGCCTCGCAGAGGGTGGCCTCGTCCAGGCGGCCTTCGAGCAGCGCCTGCATCACGGCCGAGCGTTCGGCTTCGCGGCGCAGCGTCTGGGAGGTGAGTTCTTCGCGGTAGCCCTCGGCCATCTCCTGGGTGAAGGTGTCGAGCACGAGCCACATCTCCGTGGCGGCGCGCAGCGCGGCTTCGGGTGCGACTTCGCCGGTGGCGGCGGGTTCGGCCAGGCGTTCCCATAGGAAGCGGGCGCTGACGCGGTAGGCCTCCATGACCGAGGTCAGCGGTACTCCGGCTAGTGCGCGCCGTCGCCCGTTGTCCCGGGACTCGGGCGAGGTGCGTGCCGGGGTGTGCCCCATCGGCGCGAAGACGAAGTCGATGTTCTCCAGGCAGGTTCGCCGCAGTTCCGCGGCCGTGATCACCGCGTCGCTGCGGTAGACCGGCACGGCCTCCCGGATCCGGGCGACCATCTCGTCGGCCAGTTCGTCGGCGCGTTCGAGCATCCCGGTACCCAGCAGTGCGACCTGCGCGCCAACAGGGTCAGGCACGGAATGTTCCATGTGCCAATCGTAGCCGCCACTGGCCTGCGTATGGCCAGGCGACGTGCTTCCATGTGGCGCCCCCGTTGTTTCCCAGAACAATCTGGGCGGGCGATGCGTGCCACCCCGGACATCGACTCCGGCCCGTGGGCGGGCCAGGATGAAGGGGCGGCCGGGACCCGATCCGGCCCACTCGGCACCGGTCCTTCGGCCCGAGAGACCCCAGATGAGAAAGGCGTCACTGCGATGAGCCTGACCCCACGCGAACAGCAGGAGATCGCCCAGGCGAACGCATCGGGCCTCAAGCCGGTCGTGTTCGTGCACGGGCTGTGGATGCTGGCCTCCAGTTGGGCGCCGTGGCGCGCGTTCTTCGAGGAGAACGGCTACGCCACCGTGGCCCCTGGCTGGCCGGACGACCCGGAGACCGTCGACCAGGCCCGCGCGAACCCGCGGGTGTTCGCCGGCAAGAGCGTCAAGCAGGTCACCGACCACATGGCCGAAGCCGTCAACAGGCTCAGCCGGCCTGCGGCCGTCCTCGGCCACTCCTTCGGCGGCCTGATCACCCAGCAGTTGGCCGGGCGCGGCCTGGCCACCTGCTCGGTGCCGATGGACTCCGCGCCGTTCCGCGGAGTGCTCCCGCTGCCGGTGTCCGCGCTCAAGTCCGCGCGCCCGGTCATCGGCAACCCGGCCAACTATCGGCGGGCCGTCGCGCTGACCTACGCCCAGTTCCGCTACTCGTTCGCCAACGCGGTCAGCGAGAGCGAGGCCAAGCGACTCTATGAGACGTATCCGGTCCCTGGCTCCGGGATCCCGCTGTTCCAGGCGGCCACCGCGAACTTCAACCCCTTCACCGAGATCAAGGTCGACACCAAGACCCCGCGGCGCGGCCCGATGCTCATGATCAGCGGGGAGCGGGACCACATCGCGCCGTCCGCGATCGCCAACGCCTCCTACAAGAAGCAGAAGCGCAACACCGCGGCCACCGCCATCCGCGAGATCCCGAACCGCGGCCACTCCCTCGTCTTCGACAGCGGCTGGCAAGAGGTCGCCGAAGCAGCCCTCGCCTTCGTCAAGGAACACCACTGAGCTGACCTGCGCGAAGCAATGGGCGCGGCCCAGGCACACAAGGCGGTGCCAGCCGCCCGGGCAGCACAGACACGGAGCCGCCTGGAGAAGAGGTCCTGCCAGGGATCATCTTCGCCAGGGGGCTCCGCGTGTTCGCCTATGCTTGCGTACTCGATGTCGATCGCGAACTGGTGCGGTACGTCGCACGGTTGCTGCGCGCCGAGCGCCGACGGATCGGCACGCGCCGAGGCACGCGCCTGCCGACCCCGTTCAAGCAGGCACTTTTCGCGCTGGCCTGGTTGCGTGACCGATCTGATGTCCAACGCCTGGGTGCCGGTTTCGGCTTGTCGCGCTCCACGGCCTATCGGTATCCGGATTCGCGCTCCGAGTACTCGCGGATCAGGCTCCTGATCTCGAGGAAGCACTGGACCCGGCTGCGGCGCGCGGGTACGCCTATCTGATTCTGGACGGGACCGTGATAGCCACCGACCGGCTGACCGAGCCGAAGATCTCGAAGAAAGGCCGGGAGATCGACGCCTGGTACTCCGGAAAGGCGCACGCCTTCGGGGGCGTCATCCAGGCGCTGATGAACCCGGCGGGCCTGCCTCTGTGGGTCCCACACGTCCTGCCCGGCAGCGTGCACGATCTGACCGCCGCCCGTGAACTCGTCCTGGCGATCCTGTGGCCGTATACCAAGACGACGCCCGCCCTGGCCGACGGCGGATATGACGGGCGCAGGGCGCGGCGTACTGACCCCGGTACCCCAGCGCACGGACGGCATCCCCCTGCATGTAGACACCCGCACCCGCAACAACCTGCTGCGAGGGCTGAGATGTCTAGGCGAGCGTGGCTTCGCCCTGCTGACCGAACGCTGGAAGCACTCGAACGCGTCACCATGAGCCCGAGGAAAATCACCCAGATCGCCAGAGCGGCCCTCGTGTTGACCCAGCACGAGCACAAGCTCATCAGCTGATTCCTGCTGGGATCACCTCACTGTGGTCCCCCGGGAGTTCGAGTTCGGCGCTCCGGAGGGATCGGCACAGTCGACCGCCGGCATCGAGATGGTCGTCGAGGTGACCTCGTCCAACCCCGACAACGACAGGGGCGCCAAGCGGCGCGCTTATGCAGGGGTGGGTATTCCGCTCTACCTCCTGGCCGACCGGCAGCGGAAAGAGACCGTGCTCTTCAGCGAGCCGGGCCACGGCGACTACGCAGTCACGGCCCGCCCGCTCGGCGAGCCGGTCCCGCTGCCCGAGCCGTTCTCGTTCGCGCTGGATGATATCCGTTGAGCTGATCATCCTTATTCCGCCGTTACCCTGATGACGTGGAGGAACAGGGCTCGGGCGGCGGTCAACAGGGCGATACCCAGGTGGAGCGTGCTTGGCAGGACCGGATGCGGACCCTGCTGCGGACGAATCCCTCGGAGCGGCCGGACGAGCAGCCGGAGGGGATGCTCGACGGCTCGGTCGACGCAACGGTCGCCGGCTCGCGCTCGCTTGACGGCTCGGCCGACGGGTCGCTCGAAGCGGTGGGGACGCCGGCCGGTGCGCCGCAGCAACGGCAGCAAGGTGAGCAGGAGGCCGGTCAGCGGGGCGATCAGCAGGCGCCGAAGGTGCGGAGCGTGCTGGATCTGGCGCTGCGGCTCGGCGAGTTGCTGCTGGCGTCCGGGGAGGCCGCGGAGGACGTCGAGGCGGGGATGCTGGCCGTCGTGCACGGGTACGGGCTCGTGCGCTGCGACGTCAACGTCACCTTCACGATGCTGACGATCGCGTACCAGGCGACGCTCGCGGAACCGGCGTGGACGGCGTCGCGCGGGGTGCGCAGGCGCGGGTCGGACTACACGCGGCTGGCCGCGGTGCACGATCTGGTGCGGGACATCAGCGAGGGCGGGACGAGCGTCGAGGAGGCGTACCGTCGGCTGCTGGAGATCCGGCGCAGGCGGCAGACGTACCCGGACCGGGTCGTCGCCGGGATGACGGCGCTGCTCGCGGGCGCAGCGTCGGTGCTCGTCGGCGGGAGTTGGCTGGTGTTCCTCAGCGCCTGCCTGGCCGCGCTGCTCGGCAACCGGCTGGCGTCCGCGCTCGCGGTGCGCGGACTGCCGGAGTTCTACCAGTACGTCGTGGCCGCGATGCCCGCCGCGACGGCCGCGATCGCGCTCGACCTGGCGCACGCCGAGGTGCGCTCCTCAGCCGTGATCACCGGCGGGCTGTTCGCTCTGCTGCCCGGCAGCGCGCTCGTCGCCGCCGTCCAGGACGGGCTCACCGCCTTCTACATCACCTCGGCCGCCCGGCTCATCGAGGTCTTCTACATCATCGTCGGCATCATCTGCGGCATCAGCGTCGTGCTGCGCGCCGGGATCGCCTTCGGCATCGACCTCAACCCCGCCGACAACCTCGTCATCCCCTCCCGGCCCTGGCTGCAGACCCTCGCCGCCGCCGTCCTCGGGCTCACCTTCGCCGTCATCCTGCAGATCCGCAGGCGGCTGCTCGGCTACGCCGTGCTCAGCGCCGTCCTCGTCTGGATCTGCGACGCCGGGCTGCTCAAGGGCGGGGTCAGCCCCACCATCGCCGTCGCCGCCACCACCGCCCTGCTCGGCCTCGGCGGCCAGCTCATCGCCCGCCGGCACGCCACCTCCGGGCTGCCCTTCACCATCCCCGGCCTGGTCGCCCTGCTCCCCGGCTCGCAGACCTATCTCGGCGTGCTGTTCATCGTCCGCGGGCAGACCGGCTTCGGCGCCGCCCACCTGTTCACCGCCGCCTCCACCGGACTCGGCCTCGCCGTCGGCGTCAACCTCGGCGGCGAGATCGCCCGGCTCGTGCTGCCCGCGCGGCCCGGGCAGGTCTACCGGATCAGGCCCGGCTTCGCCCGCGGCAAGCCCGGCGCCGGCCGCCGCCGCCCCGCCGCCAAGGTCATCGGACGATGAGGCCGGGCCGGCGCCCGCCGCGACCGGGACCGCGCGGGCGTGGCTGAACTCTGAGATGTGAACGGTCCTGAGGACTTCCGGAACGGCCGGTACCGCCTCCGGCAGATCCTCCGGAGCCACCCGCACCGTGGCGTCGTCGTCCACTTCCTCGGGCGCGACCCGCATCGTCGCGTCGGCGGCCGGATCGCCCTCCGCGAAGAGCATCGTCGGCGACACCGCCTGACGCTCCGGCAGCGGCACCTTGATCCGGGAACGCTCGCGGACCTCGCGGTACCTGACCTTGCGGCGGTGGCGGCCGTAGAGCGTCAGCAGCAGCATCCCGAGCAGGCAGGTCGCGGCGAGCCCGAGGACACCCGCGGCGATGTCCTTCGCGTCCTGCTTCAGCGAGGTCTGCTTCACGTTCGGCTGCGTGTTGATCACGCCCGAATCCGTCACGGCCGTCGTGCTGCCGGTCGGCAGGTAGTTCCACCTGATCGACGTGTAGGTGACGATCAGCGTCTCGGTCTTGCCCTGCACCGAATCGGACACGAAGCTCGCGTTGGTCAACGCGTAGTCGATGCGCTGGAAGCTCTGACCCCCGCTCACATCCAGCAGCGCGCAGGCGAATCGGTCACCCGAGCTCGCTGCCATTCCGAGGTTGGCGGACTCGCTGTCGGCGGTGCGGGTGAGCGTGACGGTCGTCAGGTTCGACTCGTTCAACGTCGGCGGGAGCATGGTGCTCGGGCCGATTGCCGCCACGTGCAGCCAGTTCGTGAATCCCGGGTCGGTCGAGCCCGCGTTCACCTGCGGCAGTTGCATGTCGGCGCCCGAGGACGGCGCGCGGTTGTCCGGCGCGCAGCCGGTGTTGGAGACCTTCGGGACGACGATTGTCGGCAGGGCGTGCGGCGTGAACGTGGACTTGTAGATCGGACTGGCCGAAGTCGCGGCCGGCGCGGTCGAGTGCTTCCCCTTCGCGGTGGTCTTCGTCGCGGGGGCCGAGGTGTGCGCGGCCTGGGACGTCGTCGCCCCTCCGCCGGTCGTCCGGATCGGGACGGTATTCGAGAAGATCGGGAAGGTCGGGATGCCGATGGTGCGGCCGGCCTCGGGCAGCGCGACGGCCGCGGCCGTGGACGGCGCCAGCGATGTGGCGGCGCTCGTGGCCACGAGGGTGGCGGCCGCGGCGGCGCACAGCGCCAGCGTGGCTATCGGCGCGAGCAGGCGTGCGGCTCGGCGGCGCTGGTGCGCGGGACGGTTGGGGCGCGACACGGGACGGGGACTCCGGATCGGATGCGGGGCGGGCCCCGGAGCGCTGGAGGAGCACGGCGCCCGAGGACGTGCTTGGAAGCGGATGCGGATTCTACGCGAGACGGCGCCCCCGCGGGAATGCGGGGGCTGGAGTGACGAAGGGCACCTTGCTGGTAGACGCCCTCGAGACGCAGAACGTTGCCTCGACTCGGACAGGACGACCGTTAGACGCTCAATGGGCGCAGAACGTTGCCTCCGACACGCGGTCGGCTACACGTACGGGGTCGGGAACCTCGGATCCGGCGGCAGGGTCGGCGTGCGCGGCGGCTCGATGGCGGCGGGCCGCCGGCCCAGCATGATCGCGCCGAAGATCCCCGCGAGCAGGCCGGTCAGGTGCCCCTGCCAGGAGATGTGCATCGTGTTGACCTCGGCCGACGGATACAGCAGCACCAGCGTCCACTGGTAGTACACCGCCACCGCGACACCGAGCACGAGCTGCCACACGGCCTGCCAGATCGACTGGGCGAAGAAGCCGCGCGCCACCAGGTAGCCGAGATATCCGAAGATCAGACCGCTCGCGCCGACCATGACGACCGCGGACGGGCCGAGCAGCCAGTAGCCGAGGCCGCCGACGAGCACGATGATCGCGGTCACGTACGCGTACCTGCGCAGACCGTCCAGCGCCACCAGGAAGGTGGTGACCGCGAGCGGGACCGTGTTGCTCTCGATGTGCTCCACCGACACGTGCAGGAACGGCACCGCGATGATGTGCGGCAGGCTGCCGAGGCTGCGGGCGGTGAGCCCGAACTCCCCGTCCAGCCGGTAGCCGTCCGCCGCGTTGAAGCCCTGCACCAGCCAGATCGCCAGCAGCGCTCCCACCGTCACCAGCACCGCCGTGCGCACGCTGAAGAACACGGACCTGCTCCGGACCGCCATGTTCGAGGACATCGCCTCCGACACCTCCGCTCCCGCCGCCGAGCCGCCCGTCGCATTGCTCCTGCTTGGCACGATAGCGCTCCAGCACCGGCCATGGCGCGTGTTGTCAGGTCTGCACAAAACCGCGCCGCACCCACAGGCATGATCCCCCCGCGCGTCGGCACCCGGTACTTGCCTACACTCAAGGAGACTTCGATGAGCTGGGATAGGGAGCCTCACGTGCGCAAGGTGCTGATCGCGAACCGTGGTGAGATCGCCGTACGGATCGCCCGGGCCTGTAAGGACGCCGGGATCGGCAGCGTCGCGGTGTACGCGGACGGCGACCGGGACGCGCTGCACGTGCGCGTCGCGGACGAGGCCT
>NZ_DASZKT010000117.1:0-41633 GCF_035552695.1 Actinospica sp. | reverse complement strand
CGGGGCCCAGTCGACGACGAGGAGTTGGCCGACTGGAAGCGAGGTGCCGAGCTCTTCGAGGAGTTCGCGGTGGAGGGCCGAGGTGGGCGTTTCGCCGGGCATGAGGTAGCCGCCGGGCAGGTCCCAGCCTTCCTTGTAGGTCGGGTGGACGAGTAGGACGCGGTCGGGTCCGTCGAAGTACAGGACGCCGGTGGCGGCGCGTGGGGTGGCGAAGGGCTCGCCGGGATCGTCCTGGGGCACGAGGCCAGAATATGTGGCAGATCTGGGATTCCGGGCCCGCAGATCTGGGATTACGCGGGAGCTGGGGCGAAAACGAAGCTCCCGCACGCGTGCTGATGGTGTGTGACTACGCAACAGCAGGGCGGGAGCTTCTGAGGTCAATCGTGCCGTACCCATCAGCCCTTTGGGGCGTCTTCCGGGCGAGTTCCAACTGAAGGAGTGAACGGACCGAAGCGCTGGCGCCCTCTGCGTCCTTGCTGATCAGGGGCTATGTGAACCGGCGTACGAAGGTGCGAGACATGCGGCGTGTACGGGCCAGTAGGCTCACGGCATGAGCGAGAGCGAGACTTTGCGGACGGTGTCGGTCGACCGTATCGGGACGGGGCGGTACGCCGCTACGAACGTACGGGGCGGGCGGATCGAGTTCGGGCCGGGGGACGACGCGGACTTCACGCCGGTCGAGTTGCTGCTGGCGGCGTTGGGCGGGTGCACGGCGATCGACGCGGATGTGGCCACCAGCCGGCACGTGGAGCCGGTGCGGTTCAGTGTGGCGGTACGCGGCGACAAGATCGGCGACGAGGCGGGGAATCGGATGGAGAATCTGGCGGTGACCTTCCACGTCGAGTTCCCCGAGGGGCCCGAGGGCGACAGGGCGCGGGCGATCCTGCCGCGCGCGGTGCGGCTTTCGCACGACCGGCTCTGCACCGTCAGCCGGACGGTCGAGCGTGGCACCCCGGTGACGTCTACCGTCGAAGACGTCTGATCGGACGCGGGAAGCTGGTCGTCGACGAACGGCGGGGCACGCGGACCTGCTGACGGCGGAGCCCGGGATCAAGGCGCACGTCAGCCGGCTGTCAGTGCGGCGGCGGATTTGGTTTCGTCGTATCAGCAGCTCGTCAGCAGCGTGTCAGTGGGGCACTGCACAGTGTTCCTCATGAATACACAGTACGGATCCGAGCAGATCGCGATCCAGGTCGAAGGCCTGGTGAAGAGGTTCGGCGAGCAGGTTGCCGTCGACCACGTCGACCTCGCGGTCCCCGCCGGGTCGGTCTTCGGCCTGCTGGGGCCGAACGGGGCGGGGAAGACCACGATCGTACGCATGCTCTCCACGCTGCTGCGGCCCGACGGGGGCACGGCGCGGGTGGCGGGGCTCGACGTGGTCAAGCACGCGCAGGCCGTGCGCCGCGCCATCGGGCTGACCGGGCAGTTCGCGGCGGTGGACGAGGCGCTCAGCGGCTACGAGAACATCTACATGATCGGGCGGCTGCTCGACATGCCGCGCAAGGACGCGAAGCGGCGCGCGGAGGAACTGCTCGCCGTCTTCGGGCTCGACGAGGACGCGAAGAAGGTCGCCAAGCAGTACTCCGGGGGCATGCGGCGGCGGCTCGACCTGGCCGCCTCGCTCGTCGGCCGGCCGCATGTGCTGTTCCTGGACGAGCCGACGACGGGACTGGACCCGGCGCGCCGCAACGACCTTTGGGACATCGTGCGCGACCTGGCCGACGGCGGCACCACCGTCCTGCTGACCACGCAGTACATGGAGGAGGCCGAGGCCCTCGCGCAGGACATCGCGGTGATGGACCACGGCCACTTCATCGCGCGCGGCACGGCCGACGAGCTGAAGGTGCGCATCGCCGGACGCAGCATTCGGCTGCGCACGGTGGTCGCGGCCGATCTGCCCGCGCTGCGCGAGGTGTTGCTCGACGTGCTGGGCGCGGCCGACGAGGTGGCGCCGGGCACGATCGGCGGCCCCGTTTCCGAGGACGCGCAGGTGGCGCGGCTGCTACAGGCGATCGCGGCGCGGGAGATCGCGATCGCGGACATCAGCACCGTGACGGCCTCGCTGGACGAGGTCTTCCTGACCCTGACCGAGAAGAAGGGCACGGTCAGCGAGAAGACCGCCGTGCCCGGACCGACGGTCACGACCGAGACGAACGACGTTCCCGTGGAGGCAACGCGATGACCGCCGCGACTACTACCCTCGCACCGAGCAACCTCAGCTCGCGCACCGGCTTCCGGGACACCGTGCGGCACACCGGGGCGCTGATCCGCCGCAATCTGCTCTCCACCAAGGCCACCCCGGAAGAGCTGCTCGACGTCACGTTCTTCCCCATCATCATGACCGTGATGTTCACATACGTCTTCGGTGGCGGGCTGAAGGCGAGCACCGGCGGCAACTACATCGAGTACCTGATTCCGGGCATCTTCGCGCAGATGCTGTCCTTCGGCGCGATCGGCGTGGGCATCAAGCTCAACTCCGACTTCGACAAAGGCCTGATGGACCGCTTCCGCTCGCTTCCGATCGCCCGGGTCTCCGTGCTGACCGCGCATCTGGTCTCCAGCGTGCTGCGGCTGCTGCTGGCCAGCGCGATCACCTTCACCGTGGCGACCTGCCTCGGCTTCCGGGTGCACACGAACGTGCTCGAGTTCTTCGGCGGGATCGGCGTGCTGCTCGCGCTCGGCTTCGGGATGTCCTGGCTGAGCCTGTACGTCGGCACGATCGTGCGCAGCCCCCAGGCGGTGCAGGGCGTGCTGCAGATCGCGCTGTTCCCGCTGATGTTCTGCTCGTCCATCTTCACCTCGGTGAGCACGATGCCGGGCTGGCTGCAGGCCTTCGCGAAAGTCAACCCATTGACCACCGCGGCGAACTCGGCGCGGGCGCTGATGGTCGGCGGCCAGTTCCCGATCGGGCACGACGCCTGGATCACGCTGGCCTGGGCCGCGGGCATGGCGATCGTGTTCGCGCCGCTGGCCCTGCGCGCCTACAACCGTCACATCTGAGCGTCGTGATCCCGGCGGAGCAGCCACCAGCCGGGCACGGCCTCCTCCGGGTTCGCGCCGAAGACCGCGCTGCACGTCCGCAGCGCGGCCTCGGATTCGACGGCGCGGCCTTCCGCATAGGCCGCGCCGTACGCCGCGTCACCCAGCTCCGCGCGGGCCGCGGCGGCGGTCCCAGCGAGGTCCGGAGTGACGGACAGCGGCAGCTCACGGCCGCGCACGACCGCGTAGAGACCGTGCAGCCAGGCCGCCCGGCGCGCGTCGCCGCGGGCCAGTTCGAGACCGGCCTGCGCCTCGATGACCGCGCCGATGTCCGGGCGGTCGTAGTGGAAGGCGATGGCGAACTCGAAGGCCTGCCTGAGCAGCCGCTCGGTCTCCGCGAGGTTCCCGCGGGCCAGCGTGATCCAGGCCTGCTGCGTGTTCAGCAGGGCCTTGACCGGGCCGATGAAGGTCTTCCCGGCGGCCCGGCCGAGCTCGTCCAGCCAGGCCTGCGACTGGTCCAGCCGGCCCTCCCGGCGGGCCCGGACGCACTCGGCGGCCATCAGGTAGATCTTGGCGTGGCTCTCCGGGCGGGCGCGGGAGATCTCGTGGGCCCGGGCGAGCGTGCGGGCGGCCCGCTCCCGGTCGCCCAGGCTGTCGTGCTCGTTGGCCGCCATGACCAGCAGCATCACCTCGTCGGTCGCGGAACCGATGAGCCGGGTCGCGGGCAGCGCGTCCTCGATCACGGCCAGCGCCTCGCGGTGCGCGCCGCGCTGGCTCTCCAGCATGGCGACGGTCTGCCCGCAGTTGGCGATGCCCCACTGGTCGCCGAGCCGGCGGAAGGTGGCCAGCGCCTGCTCGGTGAGCGCCTCGGCCCGCGCCGGATCCTCCATGCTCACCTTGGCGTGGAACATCTGGGCGACCGCCGTGCCCCACGCCTCACCGTGCGCGGCCAGCCGGGCGTATTCGCACTCGAAGACCTCCTCGACCGAGTGCGGCGCGGTGTACAGCGCGGCGGCGATCTCGGCCAGCGAGTAGAGCGCGTCCCGCCAGTCCCCCGCGCGGGCCAGCTCCCGCGCCCGATTGAGCTGCGCGGAGGCCTCCTCCAGGGTGACGCCGCGCTCGAAGCAGTAGAGGGCATCGAATGTCAGGACTCGCAGATAGCTCGCGTCGTGCGGCACGCCGAGCCGGTCGGCCAGCTCGAGCGCGCGCGGGACGCGGTTGTGGTCGAACTGCTTGCCGCGCATCGTGCCGTACCAGCCGACACCGTCGCACAGCCGCAGCGCGCAGGCCGCGTCGTCGGTGCACAGCGCCCATTCCAGCGCCGCGCGCAGGTTGTCCTCCGCCGCGTCCAGCCGGTACATCCACTCCACCTGGCCGGGACCGCGCAGCTGCGGATCGGCGCGCTCGGCCAGGTCAGCGAAGTAGTTCGCGTGCCGGGTGCGCACCTCCTTCTCCCGCCCCTGCTCGGCCAGCCGCTCCAGCGCGTACTCGCGGATGGTCTCCAGCAGCCGGTAGCGCATGCCCTGGTCCCCGCCGGCGGGCGACGCCGCGGGTTCGGCGAGCACCAGCGACTTGGAGACGAGTCGGTCGATCTGGTCCAGCACGTCCAGCGCATCCAGACCGGAGACCCCCTCCAGGTCCTCCAAGGCTGCGCCGCCCGCGAAGACCCCGCAGACCGCGAGCAGCTCACGCTCGAAACCCGACAGCAGGTCCCAGCTCCAGTCGACCACCGCGCGCAGCGTCTGCTGCCGGGGCAGCGCGGTGCGGGCGCCGGTGGTCAGCAGCCGGAACCGGTCGTCGAGCCGCTCGGCGACCTGACGCGGCGTCAGCACGTTGAAGCGCGCGGCGGCCAGTTCCAGGGCGAGCGGGATTCCGTCCAGCCGGCGGCAGATCTCGGCGAGCGCGGCGCCGTCCTCGCCGGCGGCGCCGAGCCCGGGGCGCACCGCGCGGCCGCGTTCGAGCAGCAGCTGCATCGCGGCGTACGAGGTGAGCCGCGCCTCGCTGGAGTCGTGCGGCGGCACGGCCAGCGGCGCCACGGGCAGCCGCTGCTCGCCCGGCACGCCGAGCGGTTCGCGGCTGGTGGCCAGGATCGTCACCCGCGGGCAGGCGGCGAGGATCTTCACGGCGAGCCCGGCGGCGGCGTCGATCACGTGCTCGCAGTTGTCCAGCACGAGCAGCGCGGGCCGGTCGCCGAGCGCGTCGAGCAGCCGTGTCGAGTCGTCGTAGCTCGCGGCGAGCCGGGTGCGCTCCGAGGTGTTGATCAGGTTCTCCCGGCCGCCGACCGCCGCGAACACCTCGGCGTCCACGGCCTGCGCGGTGACGGGGGCGAGCTCGGCGACGTGCGCCACGTCGTGCGCGGTGGCGACGGCCTTGGCGAGCGAGGTCTTGCCGGA
Organism: Actinospica sp.; assembly: GCF_035552695.1. Lineage (NCBI taxonomy): Bacteria > Bacillati > Actinomycetota > Actinomycetes > Catenulisporales > Actinospicaceae > Actinospica > Actinospica sp. Next base: position 36,261 of record NZ_DASZKT010000117.1, on the reverse strand, counting down.
GCCGCCCGCGCCGGTGAGGGTGAGCAGCCGGGTGCGGCCGAGCCGGTCCTGGATCTCGCTGAGCACGGCGTCCCGGCCGATCAGCCGGTGCACGATCGGATGCGACGCGACGAGCGGCGCCGGCGGAACCTCCACGGCCGGGGGCGGGCCCTGCCCGGCGAGCAGCGCGAGCCGGCCGCACTCCGTCTCGATGACCCGGGCGAGCCCGGCGAGGTCCGGCACGTCCGCGAACTCGGCCAGCGGTTCGGGCCCGGCCAGGTGGAGCGCCTCCCGCGCCGCCTCCGGCGTGCCGAACTCGGCGAGTTGCTCGAAGCGGCACAGATCGACGTCCGCCGGATTCAGGTCGAGTACGTAGCCGGTCGGCCGCGACGCCACGCTCTCGGCGCCGACCACCCGGCGCAGCCGGGAGACGAGCGCCTGCAGCGCGTTGGCGCTCGGCGGCTCGCCGTTCCACAGCTGGTCCGCGAGATACTCGGCGCGTCGCACCTCCCCCGGGGCCACGGCCAGCAGCGCGAGCAGTGCGCGCAGCCGGGATCCGGTGATCTCCACGGACTCGCCGTCCCGCCGTACCGCGGCGCCGCGCAGCACTGAAACGCCCGTGACTCGACCCATGCGGACCATTGTCGCGTATCGGGACGCGGGGCGGCGCGGCTATCTCGGCTGCGGCTGCGCCGGGATCGCGTCGACGGGCTCCTTGGCGGCCTCCTCGGCCTGGTATTCGGCGTCGAGCTTGGTCAGGTGCTTGCCCATGTTGCGGCACAGCAGCCAGACGGCGACACCCAGGATGCAGACGATGATGAACCCGAGCAGGCCCGGGGACACCTGGTTGGGGTCGAGGCTCACAGCCAGGTCCCTCATGTAAACCGCTCCTCTCAGCCGTTCAATGAGGCAGTGTAAGCGATGCAGTCCGAGTACTTGGGCAGCAGGTCCGACTTCAGCGCCTGCTCGAGCGAGGGCGCCGCCTCGTCCTTGGCCGACAGGATCGGGGTCTCGGTCGGCCAGTCGATGCCGAGGTCCGGGTCCAGCGGGTGCACGCCGTGCTCGCCGGTCGGGTTGTAGGTCTCGGAGACGCAGTAGTGCAGAGTCGCGTCGTCGGTCAGCGCGACGAAGCCGTGGCCGAGCCCCTCGGACAGGTACACCGAGCGCCGGTCCACGTCGTCGAGCTGCACGAACTCCCAGGCGCCGAAGCTCTCCGAGCCCACCCGCAGGTCCACGATCACGTCCAGCACGGCGCCGCGTACGCAGGAGACGTACTTGGCCTGGGACGGCGGCACGTCGGCGAAGTGGATGCCGCGCACGACGTCCTTCGCCGAGACGGAGAGGTTGCCCTGCGCGAGCCGCAGCGGGTGTCCGACGACCTCGGCCAGCTTGTCGTGCCGGTACCACTCCAGGAACAGCCCGCGCGGGTCGCCGAACTGCTGCGGCAGGATCTCCCAGGCGCCCTCGATGGACAGCGGCGTGATCTTCACTTGTCTTAGTTTCCTTCGGCTTCGAGCAGGTTCAGCAGGTAGTGGCCGTAGCCGGACTTCAGCAGCGGCTGGGCCAGCTCGTACAGCCGCTCGTCGGACAGGAACCCGGCGCGCCAGGCGACCTCCTCGACGCAGCCGATCTTCAGGCCCTGACGTTCCTCGATGACGCGCACGTACTCCGAGGCCTGCACCAGCGAGACGAAGGTGCCGGTGTCCAGCCAGGCCGTGCCCCGGTCGAGCACCGAGACGGTGAGCTTGCCGGCCTTCAGGTAGTGCTCGTTGACGGCGGTGATCTCCAGCTCGCCGCGCGCGCTCGGCTTGAGGTCGCGGGCGATCTCGACCACCGAGTTGTCGTAGAAGTACAGGCCGGGCACCGCGAAGCGCGACTTGGGCTTGGCGGGCTTCTCCTCGATGGAGACCGCGTGGCCCGACTCGTCGAACTCGACGACGCCGTACTCGGTGGGGTTGGCGACCTGGTAGGCGAACACGAGACCGCCGTCGATCTCGGCGTTCGCGCGCAGCTGACGGCCGAGCCCGGCGCCGTGGAAGATGTTGTCGCCGAGCACGAGCGCGACCCGGTCGTCGCCGATGAAGTCGGCGCCGAGGACGAACGCCTGGGCCAGTCCGTCGGGGCTCGGCTGCACGGTGTACTCGAGGTTTATCCCGAACTGCGACCCGTCCCCGAGCAGCCGCTGGAACGCGGCCTGGTCCTCCGGGGTGGTGATGATCAGGATGTCCCTTATCCCGGCCATGACCAGCGTGGAGAGCGGGTAGTAGATCATCGGCTTGTCGAAGACCGGCATCAACTGCTTCGAGATCGCCTTGGTGATCGGCCACAACCGCGAACCGGTACCCCCGGCCAGGATGATTCCGCGCATGGGCCGACAGTGTAGTCCGGTCGGCTGAGGCCGCCGACACCGGACAATGGGTGCATGGCGAAAAGTTCATGTCCCTGTTGCTCAGGCAAGGCGTACGCCGAATGCTGCGAGCCGCTGCACTCGGGTGCGGGCCGCGCCGCGACCGCCGAGCAGTTGATGCGTTCGCGGTTCAGTGCCTACGCGCTGGGTAACGCCGCGTATCTGCTGCGGACCTGGCACTCGAGCACGCGGCCGAACCCGCTGCGCCTGGATCGGAGCACTCGCTGGACGCGGCTGGAGATCCTCGGCTCGACAGCTGGCGGGCAGTTCCACACGACGGGGACGGTCGAATTCCGCGCGTACTACCGGGAGCGCGGCGGTGCCGAGCAGTCCATGCGGGAGAACAGCACGTTCGCGCGCGAGGACGGCGCCTGGGCGTACGTGTCAGCGCTCTGAGCTCGACCCGCTCAGCCCGGTCCGTGGTACTCGGCGCCGGCCGGGATGTACGCCTGGGCCACCCGGCCGGTGACGCCGTCTCGCAGACCCTTGAGACACGCGGGGACGTGCGTGCGGCGCTTCGGCTCGAACACCACCACCTGCGCGAACCAGCGGGCCAGGAACAGCGCGTTCGTGACCGCCCACTTCGGGTTGTGGCCGACGTGCTCCTTGATCAGGATCAGGCCGTTGCGGATCGTCCAGTAGTGCCGCCACGCCGCGTGGTGCCCGATCCGGACCTCGCGGCCGAGGAAGCCGTGCGCCCGCACGTCGCCGATCGAGTGCGGCATCTGCTGGGACAGATCGCGCACGATGCGCACGCCGGCGCGCTTCATCCGCAGGCAGAAGTCCACGTCCACGTAGTCGACGAAGAAGTCCTCACGGAAGCCGGGCACCTTCTCCAGGCAGGAGCGGCGCAGCAGCATGCCCGAGGTGATGACCAGATCGCGGTCGTCCACCTGCTCGAACCGCTCGGCCAGCGTCTCGTAGTTCTTGCCGGTCTCCACGTCGACCGGGCTCGGGCCGACGATGCCGATGCCGGGATCGCCGAGCACCTTGGCCAGGCCCTCGATCAGGCCGGCCGGGATGACCGAGTCCTGATCCAGCAGCAGCACCGCCTCGGCGTCCGCAGGAAGGTGCGCGAGACCGCGGTTGAGCCCGGCGGCCAGGCCGAGATTCCGGCCGCCGCCGAGCACGGTGACACGCGGATCCGCGAAGCCGGGCAAGGGATCGGCGAGCTCGCCGCCGTCCTGCGGCAACGGGGTGTTGTCGACGACGATGACCGACTCGCAGGCCTCGAGCGCCGACTCGACGACGCCGCGCAGCAGTTCGTCGGGGTGGTACGCCGTGACGATGGCGGTGATTCGCAGTGGACTCATCGGCCTTCCGGACCCTGGTATTCGGCGCCCGCGGGCAGGTAGCGGCGCAGATCGACTCGGCCGGTCAGTCCGTGCAGCAGCCCGCGGAGGACGGCCGGGACCGACGCCGCGCGGCGCTCGTCGAACAGCGTCGTCACCAGCAGCCAGCGGGCCATGAACAGCGCGTTGGTGAGCACGAAGCCGCGCTCGGTGCCGAAGAACTCCCTGCTCAGCACGACCCCGTTGCGCGCGATCCAGTAGTGCCGCCACGCCGGGTAATGCAGCACCCTGACGTTGAGCGGGCCGAGCCGGTGGTCGCGCCCGGATCCGATGGAGTGCGGCAGGACCAGCGCGGCATCACGCACCACGCGGCGGCCGGAACGGCGTACCCGCAGGCAGAAGTCCGAGTCCACGCAGTCGACGAAGAAGTCCTCGCGGAATCCGGGCACGTCCTCGAAGGCGGAGCGGCGGACCAGCATGCCGGAGGTGATGATGCTCGGCCGGTCGTCCACGGCCGCGTGCCGATCGGCGGTCCGCTCGTAACGCCCCCCGGTCGCCGCGTCCACCGGAGTCGGCCCGACGACGGCGATCTTCTCGTCGGCCAGATGCGCGGAAAGCCCCGCGACGAGTTCCGGCGGCAGCACCGAATCCTGGTCAAGGAACAGCACCGCTTCGGCGTCCGCCGGCACCTGCGCCAGCCCGAGATTCAGCGCTCCGGCGAGCCCGCGATTGCGCCCCGTCCGCAGCACGGTGACCTTGGGGCCCTGGAGCTTGCCCGCCAGCGTCTCCGCGTCTCCCGGAGTGTTGTCCGCGATCACCACCGAATCGCAGCTCAGCAGCGCCGACTCGACGACCGCCGCGAGCCGCTCGTCCGGGTGGTACGCGGTGACGACCGCCGCGATTCTCCGCGTCATCGGTCAGTCTCCGTCCCGCACACCGGGCGGGTACGCGCCCTCGGGCAGATAGCCGAGCGAATAACGCCCGGTCAGCCCGTCCAGCACCCCTCGGCTGAGCGCGGTCAGTTGCGCGCCGCGCTTCGGCCCCCAGCAAGCCACGGACAGGAACTTGCGCGCGAGGAAGATGCCCATCGAGACCCAGCCCTGCGGCCGGCGCCGGTCGTAGTCCTTCGCGTACTGCACGCCGTTGCGCGCGATCCAGTAGTGCCGCCACGGCGGATAGTGCGTGACGCGCACGGTCACCGGGCCGACGCCGTGCTCCTGCCGGTTGCCCATCGAATGCGGCAGCCGCAGCGTGAAATCCTGCACGACGCGGAATCCGGCCTTGCGCGCGTCCACACAGAACGCGATGTCCACGAAGTCGTTGAACAGGTCGGCGCGGAAGGGGCACTGGTCGATGCACTCTCGCCGGACGAGCATGCCGGAGGTGATCACGGCCGTGGCGTCCTCGACGGTCTTGCCCTCGGTGCCGAAGTTGTAGGCGGCGTTGTGCGCGGCGTCCCAAGGTGTCGGCGCGACGATGCCGATCTTGGCGTCCGCCTCCAGGTGCGCACGCAACCCGCTGACGAGCCCTTCGGGCAGCACTGAGTCCTGGTCCATCAGCAGCACGGCCCCGGCGTCCGCGGGCAGCGAGCCCACGCCCAGGTTCAGCGCGCCGCCGAGGCCCAGGTTGCGGCCGACCGGCAGCACCGTGACCCGCGGATCGTCCAGCTTCGTGGCCAGGCTCGGGGACCCCGCGGGCGTGTTGTCCACGACGATCACGGCGGCGCAGTCCCGCAGCGAGGAGTCCACCACCGCGGCGAGGCGCTCGTCGGGGTGGTACGCGGTGAGGACCGCGACGATCTTCATCTCCTGCACACGCCCGAGCGTATCCGCTCAACCCGGGGCTACGCTAATATCACCTGGTCATGCGCCGCGTCCTGGACTTCCTGCGACGACCCACCATCTTCCTCGCCGTGGGTCTGATCGTCTCCGCGTTCTCGGGGTCGGTCTACCTGCTGATCGTCAACCTGGCCTTCGATTCGCACCAGGTCCTCAGCCTGCAGGGGCAGAACCTGCTCCTCGCGGCGATCAGCACCGGCGTGATGTCCGGCATCGAGCAGGAGATGGTCCGGGCCGTCAGTCGCGCGATCGCGCACCACCTGCCCACGTCGCCGGTGATCCGCCGTCAGGTGCGCCAGGCGGGCTGGTTCGTGGCGGTCATGCTCATCGCCTGCCTGGCCCTGTCCCCGCTGCTCACGCATCACTTCCTCGGCGGCAGCTGGATCGTGTTCGCCGAGCTGATGGTGGGCCTGATCGGCGCGGTGGTCTCGTTCCAGGTGCGCGGCACGCTCTCCGGGAAGCAGGATTTCCACGTCTTCTCGATCACGCTGCTGGTCGAGTCCTTCACCCGACTGCTTCCGTGCCTGGTGCTGGTTGCGATCGGCAACCGCGACGTGTGGCTGTACGGCCTGATGTTCGCCCTCGGCCCGGTGCTCTCCGCCGTGGTCGGCATCGTGCTGCCGAAGGTCTGGTATCGCCCGCAGTACGCCGAGCTCGCATCGCAGGCCGACGAGAAGGCCGCCACGGCCGCGGAGGAGACCGGTAGCCGGGCCGTCGCCAACCTCGGCCTGCTCACCGGCGCCACGCTGGCCTCGCAGGTGCTGCAGAACGTCGTCCCGCTGCTGGTCGTCGCGCGCTACCAGCACGCGCGCGGCACCGAGGCCGACCAGGCCGCCGCGATCAACTCGGCGGTCGGCCTCGCCAGGATCGGCATCGTGGCCCTGCTCCCGATCCAGACCCCGCTGCTGCCCAAGCTGACCACCGCCGCCGAGCGCGGCGAGGTCGGCGAGGTGCGCCGTCGTAGTTTGCAGCTGGTCGCCATCTGCGCCGGCCTCGGCCTCGTCGCGGTACTGGTGTGCGCGACGGTGGGCCCGTGGGTGATGCGCGACATCATGCACGCCCACGCCGTGCTCCCGAACTGGTTCCTCGCCGCCTTCGCCGGGGCCACCATGTTCATGATGATCGCGATGATCCTGCAGCCCGGCCTGATCGCCATGAACCGGCACAAGAGCGTGATGATCGGCTGGTCGCTCGGCGTCGTCGTCACCCTCCCGGTCTTCGCCATCAGCGGCAACGTCCTCGGCATTCTCGGCATGACCGCCCTCGCCGCCCTCGTCGGCCCGCTGGCCACGGCGGTCTTCCTCGCCGTCGACCTCTGGTGGAGCATGCGCCGCCGCGCCTCCGCCACCCCCACCCCGCTCGGCCAGACCAAGTCCCCCAACCCCGCGACGTCGACGCTGCACTGACAGCTCACACGGTATGACCGGTTTCACCGTGTTCGCCACAGTCTTGTCACGAAGCGTCATGGCGCCGCAGTCGGAGCGTCGTCACCAGCACACTGAGGGTGGTGGCAATTCGGGTGCAACGGGAGGATCGCGGGGATGGATGTCGACGTGGCAGGGGCGCCGACCCTTGTCAGGGGGACGATTGGGTGGCAACGCGGAAGCCGGGTCCCGCCGCTGCCGGGGGCGCCGGCGGCGAAGTGGAGCCGGCACTGGGTCGGCGTGGGGGCGATGGCCGTTGTTGCAGGCTTCTGCTACGCGCTCTACTCGTACCTGAGGTTCCGGCAGGGCGGCTACTTCGGGTGGGACCTGGGGATCTTTGACCAGACGGTGCGCGCGTATGCGCACTTCCACCTGCCGTATGTCACGAGCATGCGGCACGACTACGCGGGCGATCCGGGGAAGCTGGAGTGGACCGATCACTTCAGTCCGATTCTGGTGGTGCTCGCGCCGCTGTACTGGGTCTCGAACAGCGCGTACAACCTGCTGTTCGCGCAGGCGGTGCTCTTCGCGGCCGCGGCGCTGCCGATTTTCGCCTTTGCGCGGCGACGCCTCGGCGATTCGGCGGGGCGGCCGACGGCGGCGTACCTCGTCGTGGCGGTCTACCTGCTGGCGTGGCCGTTGCAGTCGGCGTTCGCGTTCGACTTTCACGAGGCGGCCTTCGCGCCGCTGCTGATCGCCGTGCTGGTGGAGCGGGCGGACGTGCGGCGGTGGCGGGCGGCGGCGGTCGCCGCGGGGCTGTTGCTGCTGGTGAAAGAGGACATGGGGCTCGTCGTGGCGACGACGGGCGTCTGGATCCTGATTCGCGGGGATCGGCGGGTGGGCGCGTGGTTCGCGGCGGCGGGGCTTGGGGCGATGACGCTGGTCATCGGAGTGGTGATGCCGCTCGAGGGTGGCTCGTCGATGCGCAACTGGCAGTACGGGGAACTCGGTCCGACGCCCGTCCGTGCCGGGCTTCGGCTGCTCGAGCATCCGTCGCTGTTCGTCACTGAGCTGATCGACCCGCATGTGAAGGTGACGACGGCGCTGCTGCTGATGCTGCCGGTGCTGTTTCTCTGCCTGCGCTCGTGGATCGTGCTGCTCGCGGTGCCGCTCGTCGTCGAACGCTACTTCGCCGACGTGCCCTTCTACTGGCACACGGACTATCACTACAACGCGTTCTTGGTCGCGATCGTCGTGATGGCGGCGGCGGACGGCGCGAGCAAGTTGCGGTGGCCCCGACTGCGGCTCGGCTGGGCGGTGGCGGCGCTGGTCGTCAGCGTGGCGCTGCTGCCGGGGTTTGCCCTGTGGGGATTGGCGAGCAGCTCGCTGTGGCAGCCGTCTGATTCGGTGAACGCGCAGGAACAACTCCTGGGCGAGGTGCCTGCGGGGGCCGATGTGCTGATGCCGTGGCCGTCCGATCCGTATACCGGCGGCCGCGTGCATCCGATCAACCTGCACTTCACGCAGACCGCGCCGGAGTGGATGCTGACGAGCGACATGACCGCCGACGTGGCGGCGCTGAATAGGACACTGCCCGCGGGAAGCAGTCACGCGCGTTACGTGTACTACGAAAGCTATGAGGGCTGGACGATCGGCAGACTCGTGACGGTCGCCGTCGTCCAGCCCTCGTGGGCCGGAAAGGCCTAGCTCTTCTTCGGCTTCGGACGCAGCAGGCGCATGCTTGGCATTTCGACGAAGCGATAAAGGAGGTACGCCAGACCGATCGCGCATGCGAGTAGGCCGGGGACGACGAGCATCGCCGTCGCGCCGTGCCAGCCGTTGGGGCGCCAGAGACGCATGACGTTCTGGATCATTTCGACGTGCACGAGGTAGAACGCGAACGAGATCTCGCCGAGGAACACCAACGGCCGCCAGCGCCAGGGCGACCAGGCCCCGGAGAGGTCCGCCTGGGCCGCGGCCGCGATCAGGACGCAGCAGGCCAGGTCGAAGTAGATCGTGTGCAGGTTCAGCGGGATCCAGTTCGTGCCGTTGAGGTAGTAAACGCCGACCGCGAAGAGCGTCGCGATCCACAGGCTCGGGCCGTGCCAGCGTCCGCGCTTGACCAGCAGCGCGGTGATCACACCGAGCCAGAACTCGATGCTGCGCACCGGCGGGAACATGTACGTGAACCAGTACGAGCGCACCGGCTCGTGCGGGAAGATGTAGAACTGCCACTGCTGCAGGCAGTACGTCAGCCCGATCAGCATGAACGCCGTCCAGTACAGCTGGTTCACGCTCAGCCTGCGCAGCAGCGGGGCCACGAACGGGAAGCTGAGGTAGAAGAACGCCTCGCAGCCCAGCGACCAGCTCACCGTGTTCACGCTGTAGCCGATGCCGGCGCCGTGGTACGACCCGTAGAACCAGGGCTGCACCAGCGCCAGGTTCAGCAGGGCCACGACCTTGCTGAACTGGTCGCCCCACAGCAGCCCGATGCCGAGCACGATCGCCCAGGTGACGGCGTGGTTCGGGTAGATCTTCGCGATCCGCCGACGCCAGAACGCCGTGCGCGTGTCGGAGGGCTTCGCCACCCAGGTGAGCACGAAGCCGCTGAGCACGAAGAAGAACGCGACGCCGATGTCGCCCTGGCCGAAGACCGCCTCCCAGGACCGCAGCAGCTGGCCGCCGCGGTTCGGCGGCGCGTTGGGCGGCGACGGCGGCCGGTGGATCACGCCGAGCGTGCCGATGTGGTAACCGAACACGATGAAGGCCGCGAGCCAGCGCAGCCCGGTCAGCGAGGGCAGCCGGGCGAAGCCGGCCGACGCACGGGGCGATGCGGCGGCGGGCGCTTCGGGCTGCTCCTGCTCAGCGTGCGATTGCGCCGGGGCGGCGGGTTCGTCGGCCTCCGGCGAATGCGTGGGTTGACGCTGCGCACCAGGCAGCGTCGCTTGGTGCTGAAGCAAAATCTGCCCCCAAGGCTGATTTTGTGACGTGTGACACGATGCCGAGTGCTACCCCTGCGCTCGGTATCGAGCGGGGTCGGACTGCCCGACCATACTAGGCCGTGCTCGGACAGACCCCGCAAGTCGGAGGTGAGTCTTCAAACACTCTTTACGCCTTTACGAGCGGCCGGAGCCCGCTAGGCCCGATGCAGGACGACGATCGGCCCTTCCTCGTCGACGATCTGGAAGCCCTGCCGTTCCAGCGTGCTGAGATAGCCGGGTGTGAAGTCCGCGCTGACCGGGCAGCCCGGGTTGGCCAGGTCCATGGCCGCCCAGGAACCCTTCTCCACCTGCGAGCCGATCAGCGTCACGTTGTCCCGGGCCGCGAGCGGCACCACCAGGTTGTTGGTGGCCCGCACCTGGACGCCCGACGGGATGTACTTCAGCGCCGCCGTCACATTCGCGATCTGGCCCGGTTGCGCGGCGTACGAGTTCGTCTGCTCCGCCCAGATGCCCAGCGCCTCGGTCTGCGTCACCGACCAGGTGATCTGCAGCGCGAACAGGCCGAGCACCACGCCGGCGATCGGCGGCACGAGCCGGTGGCCGAGCCAGTCCATGCCCTTGGCCTCGTTCCACGCCGCGATCTTGCGTACGACGCGGATCAGCCGGCTGGTTCCGTCCATCGCGGCGATGAACAGGATCGGCATCAGCGGCATCTCGTAGTACAGCCGCCACGACCACTCGGTGTGCCCCACGCGACCGGAGAGCGTCGAGGTGACCAGCGAGGGCAGCGCCATCAACGAGATCGGCGAACCGAGGCACAGGAAGGCGACCGGCAGCAGCACGTGCGACCACAGCTGTGCCTTCTCCTGGCCGCCGAACATCAGCTGCAGGGTGTGGATCGGGTGCTCCACGATCGCCTGGACCTCGCCGGTGAACGTGGTCGCGTGCAGCGTGCTGATGTAGTCGTCGGCGTAGGTGAAGCCGTTCGGGTTGAAGTGCGGGATGATGTAGTTCACGGTCACCAGGAACATCCCGATGCCCCAGACCGCCAGGATCGCGGCATGCCGCCACTTGCGGTTCATCGCCAGCCAGATGGCGAACATGACGATCAGCATGCCCATGTCCTCCTTGACGAAGGCGGTCATGCCGATCAGGATGCTCGCCCACGTCCAGCGCCCGGCGAGCGCGCGTTCGAGGCCCCAGGCGATCAGCGGCGCGGAGAACATCACCTCGTGCACCGGGAAGGCGATCGAACCCTGCATCCCTATGCTGAACAGGTAGGCGACCAGCAGCAGCGCGGCCGCCGGAATCCCCCAGACCCGCCGGATCGCGATGTACACCGGGATGCCGGACAGGCACAGCAGCAGCGACTGCGCGAAGACCAGCGTGGCCGGGGAGTTGTGGATCCAGATCGCCGGGGCCAGCAGCAGGTAGATCGGCGAGAAGTGGTCTCCTATCTGCGCGTAGCCCTTGATCCCCACGTACGGGTAGAAGTGGTAGGCCCAGCCGGCCGTGGCCTGGTAGAAGATGCCGAGGTCGCAGGCGCCGGCCTGCTGCTGCATGTACTGGTTGTAGGCGAACGCCCAGTAGATCGCGAAGGACGCCGAGACGATCCAGGTGCACGGCGAGAGCACGATCCGAAGCAGACCCCTGAGAACACGGTGCCGGAGCCCGGGTCGGGCGCCGCCGGGAGTCTCCTCGCCGACGGGCGCCTCGGCGTCTTCGGTCGTGGTCGGGGCGGCCGCGACCGGTCGGGCGGGGGCTTCTTCGAGCACGTGGGCCGTTCCTCGGGTGCAGGCGGGCTCCGGCGGCAGCAGCCGTCATCCCGGCGATGGCTCAGATGGTTAGGGGCTGCCCCAGCTTAATGAGCACTTCAGCGTCGTCTGAACCGCCGTACACACTCGGGGAGAACATGTGACCGACCTGTGACTGGGCCCCGCCCGCCCGCGCGGGCTCGACGCGGCGCGGGCGCCGGCCGCGCTTCGGGCGGACCGGCACTCGCCCGGGTGAATCGGCGTCGGGCGTGTCAGCACACCGGCGGGAAGGAGGTCAGGTACACGACGTCGGAGATCGAGCCCGGGTTCTGCGATCCCCACTGCTCCAGCCTCGTCCGCAGCTGCTGCGTCGCCACGACGACGCGGACCGGCTGGCCGACCGCCTTGATCCCGGCCTCCAGCTCGCCGAGGTTCTTCAGCTGCTGGGCGTTCCACGCCGCGCCGTTCTGCCCGGCGCACACCAGGTGGTCGGTGGAGTTGAGCCCGCGGTACGAGTCGGTCGCGGAGCCGTAGATCACCGAGCTCATCGTGCCGGCCCGCTGGTTGAGCACGGCGAGCTGCAGGCTCATGTTCACGTTGCTCAGCGGGTCCGTGTAGATCACCGTGACCGTCGGCACCTTGCTGATCAGCAGGTGCTCGTGCTGCAGCACGCCGAGCACGGCGATGTTGTCCGGCGCGATCCGGTCGGCCATCCACGCCGAGGCCCAGGTGGCCCCGGTGCCCGGCTGCCACTGGGAGCCGGGGTTCGCGGCGCTCGCGGGCGCGGCGTTCTTGTTGAGCACCGTGGACCACCAGAAGCTGCGGGTCGCGCCGATCGCGAGCAGGAAGGCGCACACCCCGATGCCGAAGCCCTTCCAGCCGGAGACGGCCAGCCGCGGGCGCGGCAGCAGGTGGCCGAAGGAGCCCGCGCCCACCATCAGGATCACGGCCCAGGCCTCGACGACCTTCCAGAAGTAGTAGCTGACCGCGCCGATGGTGTGGAACATATAGGCCATCATCGCGAGCACGGCCAGCGTGCTCAGCACCGCCGCGATCAGGCCGACCACCGCCGACGGCCGGCGCCGGGCGGCGCGGGTGAAGAAGCCGAAGAGGCTGAAGCAGCCGAGGACGGCCATCACGGCCCAGCTCAGCGGGATGGTGAAGCCGATCGCCTGCGAGGCCGTGGAGCCGCTCAGGCCCGCGTGCTTCGCCGCGATGAACTCGCTGAGCGCGGCCGGAACGGCCACGACCGTGACGACGAGCAGCGTCTTCCAGTGCGGGAGCAGCCGCTTGCGGTAGTAGGCCAGCGAGACCGCGATCAATATCGCGGCGAACGGGGCGTAGAGCTCGTAGGTCAGGCAGACCGCGATGAACAGCACGGCCATCAGCGCCGCGTGCAGGCGCCAGCCGCGCGGCGGCCGGAAGCAGATCGCGGCCAGCAGCGCCACCTGGGCCATCGCGACGACCTGCGGGTCCCAGGTGGACCAGACCGCCTCGGTGAACGCGCCGACGAAGAGGTAGCCGGTGATCGCCGTCATCAGGAAGACCCGGCGCCAGCCCTTGAGCATCGGGCCGGCGACCCAGCGTGCCGCCCAGGCGACCGAGGCGATCATGAAGCCGTAGCCGACGCTGACCCAGATGTTGTAGCGGACCAGCTCGCTCGCGGCGTTGCCCGGGTTGACGTTCGAGCGCAGGAAGATGTCGCCGAGCGCGTACAGATAGTGCTGGCCGGGCGGGTAGACCGCGATCATGCCCGGGTCCACGGCGCTCTTCACCTTGCCCTGCATCAGGAAGGTGTAGCCGCCGTACCGGTGGATCGCGTCGAAGAGGTTGAAGTGCCGCAGCCGGTCACCGGTCATTCCGGCGTAGCCGAGCTTGCTGCCGGCCACGGTGCTCCAGCTCGGCCAGTAGGCCACCAGGAAGCCGGCGATCAGGCCGAGCAGCAGCAGGACGTCGCTGCCGAGCATCCGCCGCGGCCAGCTGCGCCAGGGCGGCGGTGCGCCGAGGAAGACGTACGCGGCCACCAGCAGCGTGAGCGCGACCCCGGCGAGCGCGATCGGCTGCAGCCCGAAGGGCCAGAGCGAGAACACCAGCCCGCCGACGACCGCCAGCCCGATCAGTAGCGCGATTGTGACGAACAAGCGGTCGACGATCGTCGCCCCGGCCTTCACCAGACCGCCGGTGCCGAACACGATCAGCACCACGAGCAGCGGGTCGGTCCTCGTCAGCTGGGTGAGCACCGGGACGATCCACGCGCCGGCGAACAGTGGGACGGCCACCCGGAGCGGCGGACGCGCAGGTCCACGGCCGATGCGCGGGGGTACCGACGACTCGATGGAGTTCGCCGCCTCGGCGGGCGACCCCAACGCCTGCGAACCCATTACGTGACTCCTCAGCAAACCCGACTTGAACTGAACCGACGCCCTTGTCGGCGCGGGCCAGTCTAGGGCGCCAGGTTGAACCATGGGTAAGAACGGCCGACTGTACCACCGGGTCGAGCGAACGCGACAGACCTGCCGGAACCCTCCGGCGGACTTTGGTCGGCCGTCGGTTTCGCCTGTTAGGATCGGCGCAATCGTGTTCCGCCCCTCGGTACGGGCGGCGCGCACCTTTCTGATCGCAGGGTTGACGGGTGCAGGATTTTCAGGACGTTTGGCTGGTGATTCCCGTCTTCAACGAGGAGACGGTGATCGCCGACGTGCTCGCGCACGTGCTGCGGACTTTCCCGAACGTGGTCTGCGTCGACGACGGCAGCCGGGACGGCTCGGCCGCGCGCATCCTGGGCACCGGCGCGCACCTGCTGCGCCACCCGATCAACCTGGGCCAGGGCGCGGCGCTGCAGACCGGCCTGAGCTACGCGCTCGCGCGGCCGGGAGCCGAGTACTTCGTCACCTTCGACGCGGACGGCCAGCACCAGGTCGAGGACGTCGAGGCGATGATCGCCGTGCTGCGCACCAAGGAGGCCGACGTCACGCTCGGCTCGCGCTTCCTGGAGTCGGCGCACGAGGTGCCGCTGCTGAAGAAGCTGGTGCTCAAGACCATCGCCACGCTCAGCGGGAGCTCGCGTCGCCTCGGCCTGACGGACACGCACAACGGGCTGCGCGCCTTCAACCGCGCGGTGGCGGAGAAGGTGGACATCAGCCAGGCCGGTATGGCGCACGCCTCGGAACTGGTGGACTTCCTGGCCCGCTCGAGCTTCCGGGTGCGCGAGGTGCCGGTCACCATCAAGTACACCGAGTACTCGATGTCCAAGGGGCAGTCCCTGCTGAACGGGGTGAACATCATGTTCGACCTCGCCCTACGCCGGAGAGGCTGATCGGCCGTGTTGATCCAGGCCCTGTTGATCCTGGCCGCGGCGCTGCTGTTCGTGCTGTTCCTGCGGCGGTCGCAGACCGCGCGGCTGCAGGCGTTCAAGCGCATAGGCTTCCTGCTGTTCTGCGTGTTCGGGGTGCTCGCGGTGCTCCGACCCGGCGTGATGACCTGGCTGGCCAACCGGGTCGGCGTCGGCCGCGGCACGGACCTGCTGCTCTACATACTGACCGTCGTCTTCGGCTTCTTCGCGCTGAACACCTACCTGCGCTTCAAGGACACCGAGAAGCGGCTGACCCGGCTGGCCCGGGCCATGGCGATCCGGGACGCGATCCCGCCGGAGCCCGCGAACCCCGAGGCCCGGCCCGCCGGGCAGGACTCAGCGGGTGGAGGCGGCGTAGCGGACGAGTCGGCGGAAGGCCGCGGCGTCGCCCTGGCGCAGCGCGGTCGGGGCGAGGGTCAGGGCGTGTAGCCGGGTGGATCGGTGCCGCCGGGAGACCAGCGCGGCCCGATGCCAGCCGATCTCGTCCATCCGGCGCGCCGTCTCGGTGAAGAAGCGCCGCGACTCGTCGAAGCGGGAACCGTCCACCGCGGCGCGCGAGGACTCGCTCTCCGCGTGCCTGCGGTATTCGAAGGCCTCCACGCCGTCCGCGACCAGCGACTCGCCGCTCTCCACCAGTTGCAGGATCACGGCGAGGTCCTGTACGACGCGCAGATCCGGCGGAAAGCCGGTCGTGGCCTGGATCGCGTCCGTGCGCCAGCACAGGGACGGGAAGTAGAGCCAGTTTCCGCGCAGCAGGCTCAGCGCCAGCGCCTCGCCCTCGAGCACGACCGGGCCGCCGCCGTGCAGCAGCTCCTTGGGCGCGTAACGCCGGCGCTTGATCGAGTCGACCAGGCTCGAGGTCGGTTGGCCGGTCTCGTCGATGACGCGGACGCCGGGCTGCACCAGGCCGACGCTCGGGTGCGCGACCGCGAGGGCGCGCACGGTCGCGATGTAGTTCGGCAGCAGCAGGTCGTCGCAGCCCATGATGACCACGCGGTCGCGCTTGGCCAGCTCCAGGCACTTCTGGAAGTTGGCCGAGATGCCGAGGTTCCGCTCGTTGCGCAGGTAGGTCACCCGTGACTCGGCGAGCTGCTCGAACCACTCCGGCACCCCGGCCGCCGTGCCGTCGTCCACGACGGTCAGGTGCCAGTCCGGGTCGGTCTGCGCGAGCACGCTGCGCACGGCCGCCTGCATCAGCGGGACGTCGCCGTAGTACGGCATCATCACGTCGATGCTCGGCGTGGATTCGGCCATGGTTCCGCGACCTTTCTCAGGCCTCTGTCGCACCGGTCAGGTATTCGCGCAGCGCGTCGCGCCAGTTCGGCATCGGCGCGAGCCCGGCCGCGGCCCAGCGCTCGTGGCCGAGCACGCTGTACGCCGGGCGCGGCGCCGGCCGGACGAACTTGTCGCTGGTGGTCGGCCGCACCCGCTCCGGGTCCAGGCCGGTGATCTCGAAGGCGGCACGAGCCAGGCCGAACCAGGTCGTCTGCCGCGCGCAGGTGCCGTGGTAGACCCCTGACGGGGCCTTTCCGGCGTGCGCCGCCCGGCCGAGCGCCAGCAGCTGCCGGGCCAGCGCGACGGTGGAGGTCGGCTGTCCCTGCTGGTCGTCCACGACGTCCAGGAACTCGCGCTGGGTCGCCGCGTTCAGGATCGTGGCGACGAAGTTCTTGCCGTGCTTTCCGTAGAGCCACGCGGTACGCACCACGTAACCGCTCTCCGGCAGCAGTTCGCGCACCGCCTGCTCGCCGATCAGCTTGCTGCGACCGTAGGCGTTCAGCGGCGAGGTCGGCGCGTCCTCGGCGATCGGCTCGGTGGCGTCGCCGGGGAAGACGTAGTCGGTGGACGGCTGCAGCAGCCGCGCGCCGGAATCCGCGCAGGCGGCCGCGAGATTGCGCACCGCCGCGCCGTTGATCGCGCTCGCCTCGTCCTCGTGCGTCTCGGCGCCGTCCACGTCGGTCCACGCCGCCGCGTTGGCCACGACCTCGTACCCGGCCACCGCGGCCTTGACCGCGGCCGGGTCCGTCAGGTCCAGCGCGGCGCGGGTCAGCGCCACGTGCTCGACGCCCTCGGCCGCCAGCAGCGCGGTCACGTCCCGGCCAAGCATGCCCCCGGCGCCGACGACCAGCCAGCGCGCCTCGCTCGGTGCGCGATCGCTCACAGCTCGGCCTCGGCCTTCGCCTTCAGCGGCTCCCACCAGGCGCGGTTCTCCTGGTACCACTGCACGGTGGCGGCGAGTCCCTCCTCGAAGGAGACCTGCGGGACGTAGCCCAGCTCGTTCAGGATCTTCGTGATGTCCAGCGAGTAGCGGCGGTCGTGCCCCTTGCGGTCCTCGACGTAGTCCACGTACGACCAGTCGCGGCCGGTCGCGTTCAGCAGCAGCTCGGTCAGCTCCTTGTTGGTGACCTCGGTGCCGCCGCCGATGTTGTAGACCTCGCCGGCACGACCCCTGGTCAGCGCCAGGTGGATGCCGTGCACGTGGTCGGAGACGTGCAGCCAGTCGCGGACGTTGCCGCCGTCGCCGAAGAGCGGCACGTGCTTGCCGTCCATCAGGTTCGTGATGAACCGCGGGATGACCTTCTCCGGGAAGTGGTAGTACCCGTAGTTGTTCGAGCAGCGGGTGACCACGGTGTCCATGTGATGCGTCCGGTGCGCGGCGATCACCAGCAGGTCGGAGCCCGCCTTCGCCGCCGAGTACGGCGAGTTCGGGTTGATCGGCCATTCCTCGGTCCACGAGCCCTCGTCGATCGAGCCGTAGACCTCGTCCGTCGACACGTGCACGAAGCGCCCGATCCTGTGCCGGCGCGCCGCGTCCAGCAGCGTCTGGGTGCCGAGCACGTTCGTGGTCACGAAGTCGGAGGCGCCCAGGATCGAGCGGTCCACATGCGATTCCGCGGCGAAGTGCACGATCGCGTCATGGCCCGGCAGCACCTCGTCGAGCAGTTCGGCGTCGTTGATGTCGCCCTGCACGAAGGAGAATCCGGGGTGCGAGCGCACCGGGTCGAGGTTGGCCGGGTTCCCCGAGTACGTGAGCTTGTCGTACACGGTCACGACGTCGCCCGCGCCGGCCGAGCCGGGCAGACGTTCGGTCAGAAGCGCGCGGACGTACTCGGAACCGATGAATCCGGCTCCGCCGGTGACCAGGATCTTCATGCCGGACATCGTAGCCGCTCGATCTGACCGAGTCGCCACCATCGGTTTCAGGTCCGCATCAGCTCGGCATCAGCGGACGCCGGCGAACAGATCGTCCTCCGGAATCGTCGTGTCGACCAGGCTGCGGGCGAGTTCGAAGTCCTCGGTGGGCCAGACCTCGCGCTGGATGTCCATCGGCACGGAGAACCACGGCCCGTCCGGGTCCACCTGCGTCGCGTGCGCGAGCAGGGCCTGGTCGCGCAGCTCGAAGTACTCGCCGCACGGCACGTGCGTGGTGGTCTCGCGCTCCGGCCGCTGCTCGCCCTCCTCGCTGCTGAAGCGCTGGATCCAGCCCTCGTACGGCGAGCTGCCGGTGCGCTCCAGCATCGCCTCGTGCAGGGCCAGGATGCGGGCCTTGGTGAAAGTCTGGTTGTAGTACAGCTTCAGCGGCTGCCAGGGCTCGCCCGCCTCCGGGTAGCGGTCCGGGTCGCCCGCCGCGTCGAACGCCTCGACGCTGATGCGGTGGCACTGGATGTGGTCCGGGTGCGGATAGCCGCCGTTCTCGTCATACGTGGTGACGACGTGCGGGCGGAACTCGCGCATCAGCCGCACCAGCGGCTCCGCGGCCGTCTCGGCCTTCTCCAGCGCGAAGCAGCCCTCCGGCAGCGGCGGCAGCGGGTCGCCCTCCGGCAGGCCGGAGTCGACGAAGCCGAGCCAGGCCTGCTGGACGCCCAGGATCTGCCTGGCCCGTTCCATCTCGGCCCTGCGCACCTCGTGGATGTTGCGCTCGATCTCCGCGTCGCCCTTCAACCGCGGGTTGAGCACGTCTCCCCGCTCACCGCCCGTACAGGTGACCACCAGCACCTCGACACCCTCGGCGACGTATTTGGCCATGGTCGCGGCCCCCTTGGACGACTCGTCGTCCGGGTGGGCGTGCACCGCCATGAGCCGCAGCTTGTCCTCCACCGGTCCCTGCTCCCTCGTACCTGGCCGTTACTCCCACGGACGGAGTCTCTATAGTGGCGGACGGCCGGGGTGAATCGCGAAACAACGACCCACCCTCCCCACCGCTGCCCTCAAGAAGAGCACGGACAGGCCGCAGAAACTTCCCGGTACAACCAAGGGGCGGAACGTGAACGACGACATCGCCGGAATGCACGGACAGCCGGACTCCACCAGCGCGGGCGCGGCGGAGACCGCCCCCGGATCGCTGAGCTACAGCGACCCCGGCTTCGCCGAGCGCTACGGGATCAAGCGCGGGATGTCCAGGACCCGCAAGATCACGCTCGGCGTGTTCGGCTTCGCGCTGCTCTGCGGCGTCGCGGGCTATATCGCGTGGAACGAGGCGAACCCGCAGATCCAGGCCGAGGTCATCTCGTACACGGTCAACGGCACGTCGATCAACGTGACCTTCCAGGTCAACAAGTCCGCCGACCAGCGCGTCTCGTGTGTCCTGGAGGCGCAGGACGTGCGCGGCGCGGTCATCGGCTCGGCCAACGTGACGGTCCCGGCCGGCCGCGCCGAGGAGGACATGGTCTACACGGTGAATACGACCGGAACGCCGAACACCGCCGAGGTGTCGAGCTGCACGGTCGTTTCCTGACCGTTCGGCCGGCCGTGGCCCGACCTTGGCCCCGCGATGGCCGGACGGTGGCCCGGCGGCCCGATCACCTCTTCTAGGAAAATGTCGGCGAAGCTTGCTAGCCTCGTGGTTTCGGCGGGTACCGGACTGTACGGGGCCCGCCGCGCTGGAAGCACCACCCGACCCTACGAGGAGCATCGTGACCCAGACCAGTGAAAACGTCACCTGGCTTACCCAGGAAGCGTATAACCGGCTTAAGGCCGAGCTGGACTATCTCCAGGGTCCGTTCAAGGTCGAGATCGCCCGGAAGATCGAGGCCGCGCGCGAAGAGGGCGACCTGCGCGAGAACGGCGGCTACCACGCCGCCAAGGAGGAGCAGGGCAAGATGCACGCCCGGGCCCTGCAGCTGGCCCAGATGCTGGAGAAGGCCCAGGTCGGCACCCCGCCGACGGCCGCCGGCACCGCCGGCCCCGGCATGGTCGTCAAGATCGCCTTCGACGGCGACGAGGGCGACACCCTCGAGTTCCTGCTCGGTTCGCGTGAGGCCTCCGCGACCGACCTCGAGGTCTACTCGCCGCAGTCCCCGCTCGGCGCGGCCATCAGCGGCCACAAGGTCGGCGAGACCGCCAGCTACGAGCTGCCGAACGGCAAGTCGATCTCGGTCAAGCTCCTGTCCGCCAAGCCCTACGCCGGCTGAAGCCCCGCTGCCCCGTACCGCTCCGTCAGGTGCTGACGGAGCGGTACTTGCGTACGGCGAGCGGCACGAACAGCAGCAGGATCAGCACGGACCAGCAGAGGGAGACCCAGCCGGGGTACTGCATCGGGAGCACGTCCGGGATCTTGCCGGAGGCGTAGCCGGTGGGGTTGCCGAAGAGCTCGCGCAGGCCGAGCACGGTCGACGAGATCGGGTTCCATTCGGCGATCGGCTGCAGCCAGCCCGGGAGCGACGAGGTGGGGACGAAGGCGTTCGAGACGAAGGTGACCGGGAAAAGCCAGATGAAGCCGGCCGTGTTCGCCGTCTCCGGGGTGCTCACGGACAGGCCGATGACGGCGCCGATCCAGCTCATCGCGTAGGCGAAGAGCATCACCAGCAGGAACGCGGCGACCGCCTTCCAGAAGCCGCCGTGGATGCGCCAGCCGACGGCCACCCCGCACAGGGCCATGATCAGCAGCACGAAGAGGTTCTGGATCCAGTCGGCGACGGTGCGGCCGAGCAGCACGGCGGATCTGGCCATCGGCAGCGAACGGAAGCGGTCGACGAGGCCCTTGTGCAGGTCGTCCGCGAGGCCGACGGCGGTGGTGCCGGTGGTGAAGGCGAGCGTCTGGGTGAAGATCCCAGGCAACAGATACTCGCGGTAGGCGTGGGTGCCGCCGCCCCCGACCGGGATCGCGCCGCCGAAGACGAAGGCGAACAGCAGCACGAACATGATCGGCTGGATGGTGGCGAAGACCACCATCTCCGGGATCCGGGTCATCCTGCGCAGGTTGCGCACGGTCACGACCCAGCCGTCGTAGAACGCACCGGCCAGGCCCGGCATGTGGCCGGCGCCGGGAGCGGGCGCCGGCGACGGGGGCGCGGGAGAGACCGCGGCTTCGCTGCTCACTGGTCGGCCTCCTCGTTCGCGGTCGGCTCGGCCGCCTTGCCGGTCAGGCTGAGGAACACGTCGTCGAGCGTGGGGCGGCGCAGCGCGAGGTCGTCCACGGCGATGCCCGCGTTGTCCAGTTCGCGGACCGTCTCGACCAGGAGTTTCGCGCCGCCCTCGATCGGTGCGATCAGTTCCCGCGCGCGCTCGTCGACGGCCGGCGCGGCGAGTGCCAGGCGGGTGAGGATCCGCGCCGCGTCGGCCAGCCGCTCGCGGTCGTGCACGACGAGTTGCAGCCGCTCGCCGCCGACCTGGCTCTTCAGCTCGTCGGCGGTGCCGCGGGCGATCACCCGGCCGTGGTCGACGACGACGATCGAGTCGGCCAGCCGGTCGGCCTCCTCCAGGTACTGCGTCGTGAGCAGCAGGGTGGCGCCGCCCGCGACGAGGTCGGCGATCACGTCCCACATGGCGATTCTGGTGCGCGGGTCGAGGCCCGTGGTCGGCTCGTCCAGGAACATCACCGGCGGGCGCACGACCAGTGCCGCCGCGAGGTCGAGGCGGCGGCGCATGCCGCCCGAGTACGTCTTCGTGGGACGGTCGGCCGCGTCGGTGAGCGAGAACTGCTCGAGCAGCTGCTCGGCCCGCCGCTGCGCCTCCTTCTTGCCCACGTGATAGAGCCTGCCGACCATGACCAGGTTCTCCCGGCCGGTCAGGTTCTCGTCCACGGCCGCGTACTGGCCGGACAGGCCGATCCGCTCGCGCACCTTCTGCGGCTCGCGCAGCACGTCGAGGCCGAGCACGCTGGCCCGGCCGGAGTCCGGGGTGAGCAGCGTGGTCAGCACGCGGACGGTCGTGGTCTTGCCCGCCCCGTTCGGCCCGAGCAGGCCGAGCACCGTGCCCTCGGGCACCGCGAGGTCCACCCCGTCCAGCGCGCGGACCATCTTCTCGCCCGAGCCATACGTCTTGACCAGGCCTTCGGCCTCAATCGCCGCCATGTTCCGATGTTCCCCCAATCGGCTTATCGGCGCGGCCCGGATAGGCCGTCAGAGCCAACCTTTCGTACGGGCCAGAGTAAGCGCTTCGGTGCGGTTGCGGGTGCCGGTTTTCTGGATGCACGCGGAGAGGTAGTTGCGCACCGTGCCCTCGGACAGGAAGAGCTTGGCGGCGATCTCCGCGTTGCTCGCGCCGCCCGCCGAGGCCGCCAGCACGTCGCGCTCGCGGGACGTCAGCGGGTTGACTCCATCGGCGAGGGCGGCGGCGGCCAGGTCGGGGTCGATCACCCGCTCCCCCGCGACCACGCGGCGGATCGCGTCGGCCAGCTGCGCCGCCGGGGCGTCCTTGACGAGGAACGCGCTGGCCCCGGCCTCCATCGCGCGGCGCAGGAAGCCGGGCCGGCCGAAGGTGGTCAGGATGACGATGCGCAGCCCGGGGTACGCCGCGTGCGCCCGCTCGGCCGCGCAGATGCCGTCCATGCCGGGCATCTCGATGTCGAGCAGCGCCACGTCCACCTCGTTGCCCGCCGCCTTCGCCGCGGCCAGCGCGTCGAGCACCTCGTCGCCGCGGCCGACCGCCGCCACGACCTCGAGATCCGGCTCGAGATCCAGCAAGGTCGCCAGGGCCTCGCGGATCATCGCCTGGTCCTCGGCGAGCAGCAGTCTGGTCACGCGTCGAGCCTAATCGGCACGGTCGCGGTGAGGCGATATCCGCGGGGGTGCACGGGCACGGCGGTCAGCGCGGCGTCCGGGGCGATCGCGCGCAGCCGTTCGCGCAGTCCGTTGAGGCCGTTGCCCGCGGTCGTCGCCGTATCCGGCGTGATCGGGCCGTCGTCGAGGACTTCCAGGGTCAGCGAGGGCTCGCCGTCGACGCGGGCATCGATCAGCCGGATACGGCAACTGTGCGCGCCGGAGTGCCGCACCACGTTCGTCACCGCTTCGCGCAGGCACCAGGCCAGCACCGATTCCGCGTCGGGATCGAGCGTGCCGGAACGCGCGGGCAACGACGGATCGAGGTCCGGCCTGATTCCGGCCGCGTGCAACGCCGTGCGCGCCGAGGACGCCTCCACCGCGAGCGTCGCGCGCCGATAGCCGGAGACCGCCTCGCGTATGTCCGCGAGCGCCTCGCGGGAGACGTGTTCGAGGTCGAGGATCTGCTGCTCGCTGCGGTCCACGTCCACGCGCAGCAGCTTGCGCGCCAACTCCGCCTTGAGCGTGATCGTGGCCAGCGAGTGCCCGGCCAGGTCGTGCAGGTCACGCGCCATCCGCAGCCGTTCCTCGGTGGCCGCGAGCCGCGCCACCTCCGCGCGGGCCTCCCGCAACTGCCGGATCAGATCCCGCATACCGCGGATCGCGATCACGCCGAAGCAGGAGAACAGGCAGGGCAGCAGCAGGAGCAGCCACTCGCCGGTGTTCACGTCCAGCGACGAGGCCTCGGCGCCCATCGCGATCGTCGCGGCGAGTCCGCCGCGGAGCGCCGGAGACGGCGGCTTGCCCAGCGGCAGCGCCACGCCGCACGCGCTCGCCACATAGATCCACAGCACCACCCACTCCGGGTCGACCGTCGGCGGCAGCACCGCCGCGATCACCGCGAGCACGCCGACCAGGACGAACTTGCGCGGGTCGCCGGCCGCGTCCATCGCCAGCAGGCCCGCCTCCCGGCGCATCAGGACGTTCACGCCGATGTACGCGGCGGCGAAGACGACGGCCAGCAGGAGCGTGACGGCGACCGTCGTGGCGGTGTGCGGCCGCGAGTGGTCGAAGAGGCGGGAGATCGGATCGGCCAGGTAGACCAGCCAGATGACGGAGAACATCCATCCCGCCCGGCTCCGGTCGGAGTCGGGCGGGATGTCGTCGCCGGTGTCGTGCGGAATCACGCGCGCGTCCTGCTCAGTCCTCGGCGCGCTTCTGGTACATGAACGCGGCCAGCAGTCCGCAGGCGACCACCCAGCCGGCCAGGATCGCCACGCCGCCCCAGCTCACCGGCTGCTTCGAGATCACCTCGGTGGCGATCTCCCGCACCCAGTACGTGGGCAGCACCTTGCCGACGGTCTCCAGCGCGCCGGAGACGTTGAAGAACTGGCCGCCGAGGAAGGAGCCGCCGACGTAGATGATCAGCGTGACCGGCTGCACCGCGTCCTGCGGGATGCCGTAGCCGATCGCGATGCCCAGCGCGGTGAAGGCCAGCGAGCCGAGCCAGATCACCAGGAAGGAGGAGACCCACTCGCCCGCGCTCAGCTTCACGCCCTGCGTGGTGCCGAGCGCGAAGGTGATCACGATCGCCGGGATGACCACGAGCAGCGAGGCGGCGATCTTGCTGACCACGTAGCCGTAGCTGGGCAGGGCGGTCAGCCGCAACTGCCGGATCCAGCCCTCCTTGCGCTCCTGCGCGATGCGCATCGCGTTGTTGTTCATCGACGCCGCGATCACGCCGAAGGAGGCGTAGGCCACCAGGAAGTAGTCCACGTACGGGATGTTCGTGCCGGGCACGTTCTTGCCCTTGACGCTGCTCGCGCTGAGCAGGAAGAGCATCGCCGGGTAGAGGATGGTGAAGAACATCACCCGTCGGTTCCGCAGAGCCCTGCGGATCTCCAGGCGTCCGAGTGTGATCACGCCGGTCATCGTGAGTCCTCCCTGTCCTGTCCGCTGCGGTACATGCCGGTCATCGCACATCCTCCGACTGTGATCCCTCAACTGCGCCAGCGTCCCCGTTGTCCCGCTCGGTGATCGCGACGAAGGCCTGCTCCAGGCCCAGCGCGCTGATCTCGATCTCCATCGGGCGCAGGCCCTGGTCGAGCAGGGCGTAGAAGGTCTTGTCCGAGTCCGAGGTCTGGATCTGCACGTGCTCGTGCAGCACCTCGAGCGAGACCACGTGCGGCAGGTCGAGCAGCTGCTCGCGGGTGACCCCGGGCAGCCGGAAGGCGATCCGCTGGAAGCCGGCCATCGCCTTGATGTCGGCGACGGAGCCGTTGGCCAGCAGCCGGCCCTTGTTGATGACGACCACCTGGTCGGCGATCTGGTCCGCCTCCTCCAGGTAGTGCGTGGCGAACAGCACGGTCTTGCCGCGCTCCGCCTCGCCCTTCATGGCGTTCCAGAAGATCTGCCGGTTCTCCACGTCCATGCCGGTGGTCGGCTCGTCCAGCACGATCAGGTCGCTGTCCCCGGCGATCGCGACGGCGAAGCGGACCCGCTGGGTCTGCCCGCCGGACAGCTTCCCGGCGCGCCGGTCGGCCAGGTCGGCGACGTTGGCGCGGGAGAGCACCTCGTCCACCGGCAGCGGCTTCGGGTGCAGCTTAGTCATCAGCCGCAGCAGCTCACGCACCGTCACATCGGCGGGCAGTCCCCCGGACTGCAGCATCGCGCCCACGTGCCCGGCCATCATGGCCTGCCGCGGCGTCTTGCCGAACACCTCCACCCGCCCGCTCGAGGCGTGCTTGAGCCCCAGCAGGATCTCCATGGAGGTGGACTTGCCCGCCCCGTTCGGCCCCAGGAAGGCGATCGCCCGGCCCTGCGGCAGCTGCAGGCTCAACTCACGCACTGCCTGGACGGAGCCGTAGTGCTTGGAGACCTGCTCGAAGGAGACGGCCGGTACGCCCGGGCCCCCCACGAGCCTCTCGTTGCTCATACTCATCCCCAGTCACTCGATGTGCGTCCCCCCGCTGAGCCCTTACCCGGGGCCCGGGAACGCTAAGAGAATGTAACCGGGAACCACCCGCTCGGCGTCAGTGTGCGTAGTCGTGACGCCGGCATGACAAGTGTCATACGGCGGCTGTCATACGGCGGTCGGGAGACGGTCGCGGCCGCGACCTAGTGCAGCAGCCCGCCGAGCACGCCGGTGTTGGTCGGGGACGCCGAGGAGGTCGAGGGGGTCGGCGTGTCGCCGCCGCTGGAACTTCCGCCGCCCGAGTGCGAGGAGCCGGAGGTCGGCGACGCGGTGGCTCCGGTGGAACCGGACTGGGCCGGCGTACCGGAACCGGAGTTCGAGCTCTGCGTCGAGGAACCGCAGGCGGTTCCGGCGAAGGGCTCGTAGGTGACGTGGAACTGCTCGGTGCCGACCTGGGCGCCGCCGCGCGTCAGGACCCGGGTGACGGTCACCTGGAAGCCGTTCGACGCGGGCTCCGCCGGGCAGCCGTAATGCGGGCTCGAACTCGGCGTCACGACGCTCTGCTGGTTCGAGACCGACACGCTGACCTGGTCGTATGCCGCCTGTCCGAGCAGCGCGACGGTCAGCGAGTTGTTGGCGTACGTGGCGTAGACGTAGACCGGGTGGCTGCCGCTGTTCGTCCACTGCAGATCGGTGCCCGGGTAGACGACCGCGGCGTCGAGGCCGACCGGGTAGCGGCTGAAGTAGGCGGCGTTCGGGTGGTGCAGCGTGTCGCCCATGCCGGCACGGAAGGCGGCGTCGAACACGGCGGTGGCCACCAGGTCGTCGGCACCGGACTCGTCGACGCCCTCGACTGACGTGCTGCTCGACTCGCTGCCGGTCTCCGCGAAGCCGTTGGCCGTGGTCGGCGCGCCGACGACCTTGTTGAAGGACCAGACCGCGGCCGGCTGCACGACCGAGCCCATGACCAACGACGTGCCACGCTGCGTGTCCGCGGCGCGGTCGGTCGCCTGCGGGATCGCGATCGTCGCGCTGCCGAGCACCGCCTGCACGCCGAGAGCCTGCGCGTCCGCGGTGGTGAACGACGGCGGCAGCGGGCCCTGCGACACGGTCACCGTGCGCGGGGACGCGTTGGTCAGCACGCCCGCGACGGCCGAGGCGAGGGACTGCGGCGAGTAGCCGAGGCCGTCCTTCTCGGCGATCAGCTGCGGCTGGCCGTTGATCACGGTGAACGAAGCGTTGGTGCCCTGCTGTTCGGCGGCGAGCGCGGCCGGATTCAAGTCGCCGCGCAGCATGTTTCCGTCCAGGGTCGGCACCATCTGGCCGTTCTGGTTCGGCGCGATGGTGAGCGCGTCGCCGATCTGAGTCGGCGTCAGGGTCGTGCTGACCTTGCCGGTGACGATGGTGATCGGCGCGCTCACGGCCGGACGCGCGATCTGCTCGAGCGCGCTCTGCAGGGCGTCCGGCGTGGCCCTCGGGGTCAGCGCGTTGACCGGGAGCGCGATCGGCCCGCTGAGCCGCAGGTAGCCGGACTTCACCGCGTTGGCGGCCGCCCCGACGTCGAATCCGCGGCCCTCCTTGGGCGCGGTGACCATCGGCTGCCCGTTGACGAAGGTGATCTTCCCCTCGACGAGCGGACTGTCATAGGCGGTGGCGATCGTGTTGAGCGCCGCGGTGAGCGCGGACGGGTCCACCTCGGTCACCGGATCGACCTGGTGGTGCACGCCGAACAGCGCCGGAATGACGGAGAACGGGTCGGTGCGCTCGGATTCGGCGGAGGCGACCGTCTGCACGACGTCGAGGGACAGCCCGGACTTCGTCGGATCGAGGATGACCGGCGTCTGACCGACCAGCAGTTGGATCGGACGGGTGGACAGCGGTCCGAGCTGCGTCGAGATCGCGCTGCGCGCGTCGTCCTGGCTCAGGCCGCCGATGTTCACGCCGTCCACGCTGACGCCGGCCGGGATCTTCCCGTCCAGCACGCCGCCCGCGGCCAGCAGCGCGATGCCGTAGAGCAGCGCGATCGCGGCGACGATGAGCCCTGCGATCGTCAGCGTCTTGCCCCGCTTGCCGTGTCCGGCCTTGGGCTGCTCGGCGGTGTCAGTGTGCTGGCTGGGCGGGCTCGGCTGACGGGCGGGCCGGGTGCCGCGGCGGGAGCCCGCGCGACCGTGCGCGGGCTCGACGGATTGCTGCACGGGCAGCACGGTCGTGGCCGTGACGGCCTGCTGCACGATGGTCGGCGCGGAGGCCGAGAAGCCGTGTCCGGGTACGGGTTCCGCCGGGATGCGCGCGATCTGCTCGGTCGGGGCGTCCGGCGGGACGGTGCCGAATGCCGAGGGGATCCAGCCCTGGTCGATCTCCTCCGGATCCAGGAACGAGGATTCGCCGGTGGAGTCGTGGAAGATGCCGCCGAGGTAGCGCAGCGCGAGCGCGTGCCGGCTCGGATCGGCGACGACGCGCTGGTAGCCGAAGGGGTCGGCCGGTTCCAGCATGCCGCCGAACGGGGCCCGCGCGGTCGGCACGCCGTACGTGCCGCCGAAGACCTCGGCGGGAACCGGGCGCGGCAGCGGCAGCGGCATCGGCGGGAAGGCCTGCGCGGCCAGCTCCTCGGCGCGGTAGCCGGATTCCGGCTCGGCCGGCAGCGGGTAGCCGCCCGAGACCTCCGCGTCGAAGCCGTCCTGCGCGTAGTCCGGCTCGCCGTATCCGGGCTCGACGACGGGGGGCCGTCCGAGCGCGTCCGAGCGCGGCGGCAGGCCGAGCTCGGTCGGGTCCACGGTCTCCAGGTCGACGCCGAAGATCTCCTCGATCGTGTCCCGGAACGCGTCGCCGATCTCCGCGGCGTTGGCCTGCGCGGCCTGGTCCGGCGGCAGCGTCGTGGTGAGCAGGCCGGAGCCGGGGCGCACCGAGGGCGGCAGCGGGATGACCATGGTGGCCGTGGTCATCGCGGCCAGCTGCGAGGGCAGCGTGCTCGGCGAGGCCGGGGACGCGGCGACCTGCAGGAAGGCGACGGCCGGTTCCTCCGCCGCGTGCGTGTCCTCCCACACGGCCTGCGGGCGCAGCGCGGTGGACGGCGTCGGCATGTGCGTCGGCAGCATGATGCGCAGCCGCGCGGTCGCCTCGGCCTCCGGCACCACCCGGATCGGGCCCTGCTCCGGCGCGCCGGGGCCGGCCGGCGGCAGCGCGCCGCCGGCGTCAGGGCCCTGATGCGTCGGCCCTGGATGCCCGTGACCCGGCTCCGCCTCGCCGCGCCGCCCGGACTGCTGCGGCAACGGCGGAAACTCGAGCAGGTCGGTGGGCGCGGGCTCGGTGGGTTCTGGGGATGCGTCGGTCACTGCGCCGGTCCGGCCTTCCGCTCCGCTGACGGACAGTATTTCGCCGATCACCATACTGTGACCGGCGAAGGCCCCGTGGCGCTTTCCCCCACTACACCCGGTAGTCCCGTGCGTACGCAGGAAGCTTCCCGGGGAATTCACCCTGTCGGGTGAGGCCTCTGACGAGAACTCCGGGCGGAGAGTCTCCGAGGAAGCGGATGCGGATCGTCCGGAATCGGTCCTAGCATGCGGCCATGAGCAAGACGTCCCATACGCCCTATACGGTGCTTCCGCTCGATGCCACGACGTGGGACGCGTTCGCCGAACTCGTCGAGCGCGACAACGGGGTCTTCGGCGGCTGCTGGTGCATCGGCTTCCACCCGGAGCGCAAGCAGACGGCCGTCAGCCACCGCGCCGCGAAGGAGGACCGCGTCCGCACCGACCGTGCCCACGCCGCGCTCGTCTTCGACGAAACCGGCGCCGCCCAGGGCTGGTGCCAGTACGGCAGCCCCGAGGAGTTGCCCTCGATCAAGCACCGCCGCGAGTACGAAAAGGACGCGCCGCCCCGACCGGACTGGCGGATCACCTGCTTCTACGTCGACAAGAAGCACCGCGGCCAAGGCATCGCCCGCGCCGCCCTGGTAGGCGCCCTCGCTCAGATCGCCCAGGCCGGCGGCGGTCTCGTCGAAGCCGTCTCCGAGGTCACCGCCGGCCGCGACGCCCCCGGCCGCTTCCTGTTCAGCGCGTCGGTGGAACTTTTCGAGGACCACGGATTCGCGCGCGTACGGCAGGTCGGCAAGCACGCGTGGATCGTGGGCAAGACGGTGGGTTGACCGCGCAGCGCCTCATCCGCCTCAGCCGCGGACCTTGGCGAGCTTGGCGTCGAGGGCGGCGATCCAGGCGCGGTACAGGAAGAACGTGGCCAGCGCCATGCCGACGATCAGGAACGACATCGAGATCCAGTCGTTGGCGAGGATCACGTCGCCCTTGTCCGCGAAGCTGAACGGCGGGCCGATGTAGCTGAGCCAGATCACGGCGATCACCCAGCCGGCGGCGGCCAGGCCCATGCCGGGCAGCCGGGCGGGCAGGGTGCGGCGCGGCGTCGGGAGCACGGGGAGCAGGTCGCCGACGCCGAGCAGCAGGCCCACCAGGCCGCCGAGGCTGAGGGCGAGGCCGTCCGGCCACTGCAGCGAGCCGGTGCCGAGTTCCGCGCGGTGCAGGAAGGCGCCGACGGTGCCGACGGCGAGGCCGGCGGCGAACAGCAGCACCGCCAGCAGGATCCGGGCGAGGTGGTCCAGCGCGGACGGGACGGCGACGGGGGTCGCGTCGGACGGCGTTGTATCGGACGGCGTGGTCACGGCGGCCATTCTCGCTGCTACCCCGCCAACCCGGCGAACAGGTCCGTGCGCACCGGCGCGCCCGGTTCCGGCAGCTCGCCGCGCGCCTGGCGGTAGTACTCCGTGCCGAGCACCGCCATGCCGACGTTGTCGGACAGCGCGTAGAAGGGTTCTTCGACGGTGATCTGGGTGACGTGCGCGCGCATCGCGGCGGCCTTGGCCTGCGCGAATTCCTCGGCATGCACGGCGACTGAGATCATCGCGTCGTCCTCCAGCATGACGGCGACGTCGTCCACGGAGGCGGGGACGACGAAGCCGGTCGCGTCGCCGCCTGTCCGCAGTGACTCGAGTACGTCGCTCATCACCGAACGCGGCATCAGGTTGTAGTAGACGCGGTCCACGGCGTGCTCGGAGCCCTCAAGCAGGTCCACGGCGCGCAGCGCGACGCGGTGCGCCTGGATGTGGTCCGGGTGGCCGTAGCCGCCGATCTCGTTGTAGGTCACCAGGATCCGCGGCCGCGCCTCGCGGATGACCGATGCGAGCCGGTCGGCCGCCTTCTCCACGTCGGCCTGCCAGAAGGATTCGGGCGCGTCGTTGCCCTCGGTGCCCATCATCCCGGAGTCGCGGTACTCGCCCGGCGCGCCGAGGAAGCGGTGATCGTCGACGCCGAGTTCCCGCATCGCGGCGGCGAGCTCGGTCTCCCGGTGCTCGCCGAGCCGGTCCTGGCGGTCGGCGGCGAGGTGCGCGTAGCGCGGCGGGATGATCTCGCCGAGTTCGCCGCGCGTGCAGGTGACGAGGGTGACGCGGGTGCCGCGCGCGGCGTATTCGGCCATCGTCGCGCCATTGTTGATGGACTCGTCGTCCGGATGCGCGTGGACGAACAGGATGCCTCCGCTCTCGGCGGGAAGCGGGGCGGCTGCCGGGTCACTGGTCACCCCGTCAGGTTAACCCGTACCCGGGTGACCGGACCTGTCCGCTAGAAGTCCGGTCGCGGGCCCTCGCCGAACCGTGTCCGGATCGTTTCACTGCGTAGTGGCGGGATCGGCTCCACCACCCCACGCGACGCTTGGCCGCGCGGACAGGGCCCGCTAATCCACGTTCGGGGAGAGGACACACACCGGTGATGACGGACACCCAGCGAGGTGCGAACGGACGCATCGTGCGCGCGGCGGCGAACGGATGGGGAGAGACGGCGGTTCACCACCCGTCGGATACCCCGGGGCCGGCGGCGCAGGCGGCGATCGGCTACGCGGAGCGGCTCGGCTGGCCGCTCACTCCCGGGTTCGCGGTGGAGGACGAGGCCTGCGGCTGCGGCGAGCAGGAGTGCGCGGAGTACGGCGCGCACCCGGTGCCCGGCGCCTGGCGGCTCGCGGCCTGCGCCACGCCCACGCTCGTGCGGGTGGTCTGGCGGATGTGCTCGGACGCGCCGGTGCTGGCCGTACTCGGCCGTCCGGTGCCCGGCGCATCGCGTCTCGGCGCGGTGCAGGCCCCCGCGCTGATCGGCGTCGCCGCGCTGGAACTGCTCTCCAAGCGTTCGGCCGCGGCGGGTCCGGCCGTGGACGGACACGGCCGGATCAGCTTCCTGGTGGACCTCGGCGTCGGACCGGAGGACGCGGAGGACGCCGAGGCGGACTTCGAATGCTGGCAGCGGGCCGGCCTCGACCTGACGGTGCTGGGCGGCAGCACGACGGGACGCAGCTACGTGCCGCTGCCCACGCCCGGCTTCAGCGGACGGGCCGGAGTGGTCTGGGCCGTGCCCCCGGTGCAGGGCCACACGCTGCCGCCGATCGCCGCCGTCATCGAGGTCTTCGACCGGGCGGTCCGCTCGACCTATCCGAGCCTGTGGCGCACGGTGCACGCGAAGTCGGCCTGAGCAGACGCTGGAGGACGGTCGGAGTCTCGGAGTCAGAGCCCGAGCGCGTCCTTCAGGAACTTCATCTGCAGGTTCAGCATGTTCTCGGCGACGACCTCCTGCGGGGTCATATGGGTGACGCCGGAGAGCGGCAGCACCTGGTGCGCGCGACCCGCGGCGAGGAGCGCCGACGAGAGACGCAGCGTGTGCGCCATCACGACGTTGTCGTCCGCGAGGCCGTGGATCAGCAGCATCGGACGGTGCGGCTCGGCCCACTGCCACGCGCCTTCGCCGGCCTCCGGGAAGAGCGAGTTCGCGTTGTAGACCTCCGGTTGCTCGCCGGGGTGGCCGAGGTAGAGCTCGGTGTACGCGGTGTCGTACAGCCGCCAGTCGGTCACCGGCGCGCCGACCACGGCCGCGTGGAAGACGTCAGGACGCTTGAGCACGGCGAGCGCGGCGAGATAGCCGCCGTAGGACCAGCCGCGGATGGCCACCCGGCCGAGGTCGAGGTCGGGATACTGCTCGGCGGCCGCGTGGAGGGCGTCGATCTGGTCGTCGAGGGTGGCCCCGGCGAAGTCGTCGCGGATGGAGCGCTCCCAGACCGGCCCGCGCCCCGGCGTGCCGCGGCCGTCCACGACCAGCACCGCGAAGCCCTGGTCGGCCAGCCACTGCGAGGTCAGGTGAATGTTCTGATAGCCGAGCACGCGCTGCGCGCCCGGGCCTGCGTACGGGTCGAGCAGCACCGGCAGCTTCGTGCCCGCCTTGTGGTTCGCCGGGAGCAGCAGCACGGCACGCAACTCGCGCTCGCCGAGCGCCAGCTCGATCGGACGCGTCGTCAGCACCGGCCGCTCGGCCACCGACTCGATCATCGCCAGCCGCTTGGGCTGCTCGCCGAGGACCTCGGCCACCGCGCTCCTGCTGTTCGGCTCCTCCAGCCGAGCGGTGGTGACCACGGCCAGGTTCCCGCCGATCGCGGCCGAGCTGACCCCGGAGTAGGCGTTGAGCCGCTTCATCGCGCCGTCCGCCCAGGCCACCCGCAGCACGTGCACCCGGGTCGGGTCGTCCATCGACGCGGTGACGAAGCCGTACTCGGGCCCGGCCGCGAGCAGCGTGCGCACCTGCACGCCCTCGGGCGTGACGGCCTGCTCGTCCAGCAGCAGCCGGTATGACTCGCCGCGCGGGGCGATCCGGGCGAGCCGCGCCGGGCCGCCCTGCCCGCTCGGCGGCGCCCAGACCGGGGCGCCCGGGAAGAACTCCACCCACACCGGGTCGTGCTCCTCGGCCGCGACCGAGGTCGAGCCGTCCGCCGCGACCGCGAGCACCAGGCCGGTCCGCTGATCCCGGTTCAGCACCGCGACCAGCGCCGGGCCGTGCCCGTTCCAGCTCACGCCGGCGACGTACTCGTACCCGGCGCGGTCCCACTCGACCTTGCGCCGCGAGCCGTCGAGGCCGATCAGGTAGAGCTCGACGATCGCGTTCGGCGCGCCCGCCGCCGGGTAGCGCACGGCGCGCGGGGCGCTTTCCGGGTTGGCCGGGTCGGAGATGTAGAGGACCGGCACCGGAGATTCGTCCACCCGGGCGACGAGCAGCGAGCCGCCGTCCGGGGACCACCAGTGGCCGCGGTAGCGGTGGAACTCCTCGGCGGCGATGAAGTCGGCGGCGCCGTACGCGACGTTCCCCGGCTCGGGCCCGTCCGGCTCGGCCAGCGCGCGGTCCCCGGTGCCGTCCACGCCGATCAGCCGCAGCGAGCCGCCGGACAGGTACGCCACCCGCCGCCCGCTCGGATCGATCCGCGGATCGACCACGGGCCCCTGCGCGGGCAGCTCGCGCACCCCGCCCTCGGCTAGGTCCGCCGCGAAGAGCCGGCCGGAGAGCGCGAAGGCCGCCCCGGCCACCGCGTCGTCGGCCGAATAGTCCACGATTCCGGCCGCGCCCTGCCGGGAGCGCTCGCGCCGCGCCTTCTCGGCCTCGGTCAGCTCCTCCGCGCCGCTGCCCGCGAGCAGCTCCACCGGATCGGCTATCAGGGTCAGCGCGCCGGTGACCGGGTCCGCCGTCCACAGGCAGGTCGCCGAGTCGGAGCCGGTCCTGGTGCGCAGCAGTGCGATCCGGCTTCCGTCCGGCGCCGGGGTGAAGGCGCGCGGGGTGCCCAGGGTGAGGCGCTGGGTGCGCGCGTGCTGCCTGGGGAAGGTGAGCTGCTCTGCGTCGGTCATGCGCCTATTCTCACCTCGAGCCTCCGTCGGCGCGCAGACGGGTCCGGGCCGCGACAGCGCCGGACAGGTCACGCACGGCTCACCGCGCCGTTGCGAATTCGTGACAACCGATACGCGAACCGGACGTCTTAGACATCGTGAAGTGCGCGAGTGGGCACCCGCAGGGAGATCAGGGCAGACTGACTCCTGCATCTCGGACGGGAGGTGCGGGGTAAGTGAGCACTGTCTTGTGTGGGGTGGGTGTGGAAGAGACCAGCGGAAGCTGGCCCGTGCTTGCCGACGAACTGACGCCGGGCAGCAAGATGCGGCTGTCCGACGACGCGGTGGCCGCCGAGCTGTTCGCGGCGCACTACGGTCGGCTCGCGGGCTGGTGCCGTCGCCTGCTGGACGACGACAACACGGCCAGCGAGATAGCCATGGAGGCCTTCACCCGGCTGCTCGGCCGGCTGCGCAAGGTGGACGACCCGGTCGGCTACCTGTACGTCATCGCGGCGAACCTGGTGCGCGACCACTGGCGCAAGACCAAGCGCGAGCGCGACGGCATGCGCGTGCTGCAGCACGAGCGGCCCGCCGAGCACGGGTCCGGCGACCCGGAGCTGCGCGGCCTGGTGGAGCAGCTGCCCGAGCGGCTGCGCATCCCGGTGCTGCTCTACTACTACGCAGGTTTCCCGATCGGAGATATCGCGCGGTTGACCAACCGACCGACCGGAACCGTCAAGAGCGACCTGTTCCAGGCGAGGGCAGTGTTGCGCAAGGCATTGGAGGGGACGCGATGACTGCGCCCTTCGACCCCCGAGACCGGGATGATGAAGAGAACACCGAGCACAACCTGTTCGACGACCCCAACTCGATGACCTGGGGCACCGCCGATCCGGACTTCGACGCGATGCTCCGCGAGCGGCTCGGCCCGATGCCGGCCATGCCCACTCCGCCGTACGCGTTCGAGCGGGTGCTGGTGGCCGGGCGTCGTCGCCGGGCCCGCAAGGTCTGGGCCGGAGCCGCGGCCGCCGCGTTCGTCGTCATGGCGGGCACGGCCGGGACCACCGTCGCGCTCAACACCGGCAGCCCGTCGGGCGGCACCGCGATCGGCGAGGCGCAGTCGGGCACGAGCTCGCCGAGCGCCACGGTCACCTCCCAGTCCCCGTCGGCCGTGCCCACGCCGATCGCGACGCCCACGCCGTCGGCGACGGCGACCGGCACGAACACGCCGGTTTCGGCGACCTCAGCCACCGCGTCGCCCAGTTCGAGCGTCCCGCAGTGCGCCAGCGACATGTTCACGCTGTCGGTGAGCACTGCACCCGGCAGTTCGGGCAGCACCGCCGACCAGCTGATCATCGTGCTGACGAACACCTCGGGCCACGACTGCACCACGTACGGCTACCCGGGCCTGCAGCTCGAGACGCAGTCCGGACAGCTGCAGAGCACGACGGTCACCCGGCTAGACAAGTCCGCCGTGAAGCACCTGACGGTACCCCCGAACGACTCGATCTCGACCACGGCCACGTTCACGGCCGCGACCGGCGGCGCTACCTCGAGCACGGGCTGCGGGATGGCCTCGTACTCGCTCGCGGTGATACCGCCGAACAACGAGCAGCAGATCACCCAGACGATCAACGGCGGCCCGATCACCGTCTGCGGGAACGGCGTGCTGGACACCACGCCGCTGGTGCTGGGCTCGAACGGCAGCTGAGTAGCAGGACAGCTGAGCATCAGAACGTAACGGCGTCGGCCCC